>PLXD01000176.1 GCA_003151295.1 Chitinophagaceae bacterium
AGCCTAGCGTGATCTTGTATGCGAAATTCTCCAGCCACCGGTTCATGGCATATAAGGTGGCGGGAATGGCGATAAGGATCGCGATGACGATATATAAGACAAAATCTTTCGCGAGCAGGCCTACGATATTCTGTACGCTGGCGCCCAGCACTTTACGGATGCCTATTTCCCGGGTCCGCTGCGTCGCGGAGAAAGCCACCATCCCGAATAGGCCCAGGCAGGCAATGAAGATCATCAGGCCGGTGAACAGGCCGAAAATATCGGCCAGCCTGTCCTCGGCCTTATAGCCGGCATTGAAGGCATCGTCCATGAACTCGAAAGTAAATGGAGTATCCTTGTCGTACCCATCATATATTTTCTTAACGGATTCGATCAGTGTGGGAATATTCATGTGTGGACCGATCCTGATGAAAAGACAGCCGTTTGTACCCGCTCCCCAGACTGTAGAGGAATCTTTTATGATGAATAAAGCGAGGGCATTTATTTTTTCATGTAGCGATGTATAATTGAAATTTTTGATGACACCTCCGATGACCCATTTGTCGTTTCCTGAACGGATGGATTCACCCAGCGGGTTCGGTGAAAGGTTTAATTGGCCGATGGCTTCTTCATTGATGACGATCCGGTTGTTATTGTAAAGAACCGAATTTTCTTTTGGAGGTATCAGCCATTGTATATGCAATAAAGGAATAAATTGGTCATCTACAGTCAGTGCCATCAGGGAATGGTCGGCCTTATCTCCGGGGACGGTCACGGGAAAGCCAGCGTAACCCCTGTACATCGGGTAGTGGGCCGTTGCTACCTGGTTTATGCCCGAAAGATTCCGAACTTCATTTTTAAAAGACTGGTAATGACCGCGAATGCTGTTCTGAAAAGACACCATTAATACATTTTCCCGGTTGACGCCCGTATCGGTATGCCGGAAAAAATACATCTGCCGTTCTATGACCAGACTCCCGATGATCATGCCGACGGAAATGGAGAATTGCAGCACGATGAAAAAACGGCGAATGCCAGCTCCACCCCGCTGCTTGCTGATCCTGCCATATAGGACGGCAATGGGGTTGAAGGAGGACAATACGATGGAGGGATAGGATCCCGCGACCAGGATGGTCGCCAGTAAGAGCGCCACATAGATCCCCAGGACCCGGGGCTGATACAGGAAAGAAGGATTGATGAATAACTGGAGGCGGTTGAAAAAATAGGGTTGCGCCAGCCTGAATAAAATGAATCCGAGTACGAAGGCAACCCCGGCATACNNGACATAAAATTGTCGGGCTATATTCGGACGGTTGGCACCGATCACTTTCCTTACCCCGATCTCTTTGGCCCGTAGGGTAGCATTTGCAGTGGCCAGGCTCATATAATTGATCAGGGCGAGTAGTAATATCAGCCGCCCTACCAGCATGAATATACGAAGGTATCTCGTGTTCGAATCATCCCCGGAATCAAAGAACAAATGAGAGGCCGGGAGCGGAAGCAGGCTGTACCGGCTCGTTGTGTCCTTATTGACCGTATTCTGCGCGACCAGTTTTGTAAGAATGGATCCCGTATTTCGCGGGCTGGCTCCTTTTTTCAGCAGGAGATATGTAGAAAAGTTCCCAAACATTACGTCATGTTCCTCCCGGATCTCCTTCCTGTCTTGCATCGAAAGGCTACTGGATAAAGAAGCGACAAAATCATAATCGATGGTCGAATTAGAAGGCGCGTTAGCAGCAACCCCCGTAATTTCAAAAGTATAGGCGCTGTCATATTTCAATAAGCGGCCTACCGGATTGGCATCGCCGAAATATTTCTTCGCCGCCCGTTCAGTGATGACCGCCGTAAAAGGCCGCGCCAGGACCTGGCCGGGATCGCCTTCTTTCAGGAGAAAAGAGAAAAACGAGAAAAAATTATCATCTGCAAAAAGGAACTTTCCTTCTGCAAATTTCTTTTCCGGCGAGGCCGGATTCTGTACGATGGGAGGCTCATAGGAGGAACCCTTTATACGAACAAAGCTTTCAACGGAAGCGTCTGCCTGCATAAGGGCGGGGCCTGCCGCGTAACTCATCTGGGGATAGTTTGTGTAATCACCTACTCCTGGAAACTTTACCTGTGCATATACTGAATAGATCCGGCCTGCATTTTTGTGAAAGCCGTCATAACTGTATTCATGAACCACATAGAGCGTGATCAGCAGGCAGACGGCGATCCCGATGGACAGGCCGCCGATATTGATAAAACTATAGGTCCTGTTTCTTACAAGGTTCCTCCAGGCGGTCCTGAAATAATTTCTGAACATGGGGGGATATTTTTATTCCGTTAGCAGATACCATGATCTATCCAAGAAAATGCCAATTGTGTAATAAGCTGATTATTAAACAATTGAATTTTGCCGGGAAACTTGGATTGACCGGATTCGATTCACCCTTTGTCCGGTAGTGAGCAGTTGTGACTCGGTTGATTGGCGAGAGATATTGACCCGGTAGGGTTGATTGGCGGATGTTGGATACCGGGAGCGATCCTAATTTGTTGTTCTTAATTCTTTGTTGATCGTGCCGGCGATGAAGGGCCCTTCATAAATGAAGCCGGTCCATACCTGCACCAGGGAAGCGCCGGCAGCGATTTTTTCCCGGGCATCGGCTCCGTTGAAAATGCCTCCCGAAGCGATGATGGGGATCCTTCCGTTCGTCTTTTCGTGGATATAGCGGACGACCTCGGTAGATCTTTGCCTGAGCGGCGCGCCACTCAGACCGCCTGGGCCCATGCGTTCCCATTCGGCGGGCTTTGTGGCTTTCAGGGATTCGCGGCTGATCGTGGTATTGGTCGCTACGAGCCCGTCCAATTGTATCTCGAGGGCCAGGTCGATCACTCCATCCAGTTGCTCGTGGTCCAGGTCGGGGGCGATCTTTAGCAGCAAGGGTTTGGGTTTGGGTTGTTGGCGGTTGAGGGTCTGCAGGTGTGAGAGGATCTTTCTCAATGCCTCTTTCTCCTGCAGCTCACGCAGGCCCGGCGTATTCGGAGAGCTGACATTGACGACGAAATAATCCACGCAGTCGAAGAGATCCCGGAAACAGATCTCATAATCCTTCCAGGCGTCTTCATTCGGGGTGGTCTTGTTCTTGCCGATATTTCCGCCGATGAGTAAGGAGGATTTTTGCGCCCCGGATTGCGCTCCCGATTTTCTCCAGTCCCGTAACCTGCCGGCAACAGCTTTTACCCCATCGTTATTAAATCCCATGCGGTTGATCAACGCGCGGTCCTTGGGCAGGCGAAACAGCCGGGGCTGGCCATTGCCGGCTTGGGGAAAGGGCGTTACGGTCCCGATTTCGAGGAAGCCGAAACCCAGTATATCCAGTTCGGTGAGCCAGCAGGCGTTCTTGTCAAAGCCTGCACCCAGGCCTACGGGGTTGCGGAAGGAGAGGCCGAAGAGCTTCGTGACTTGGGTGGTAGCTGATGGCTGATAGCTATTTGCTGATAGCTGTTGGCTATTGGCTGCCGGCTCTTGGCTTCTTCTCTGCAGCATTCTTCGCAAAGGCCCCACCTGGCAGATCCAGTGAAGGGCGCTCATGGAGAAATGGTGTACCCGTTCCGGGGGGAACAGGAATAATATATTACGAATTATTTTATACATAGTTGGGCGCAAATATACAGCTGTAGGGTTTAAATTATAGAATATACCTATAGATGGCCTGAATTGGACTTGTGTGGGGATAAGAGGGGAGTAAGAAGCGGGAGTAGGAAAGTAGGGACGATTAAGGAGAATGGCTGTTTGCTGTTTCAGGGCAAAGAAGTAACTTTGAAAAAGAAAGTTGCATAGACAACTATTAAAAATATATTTTATGCAGGACGCTTATATTGTATCCGGATATCGTACCGCCGTCGGCAAGTCTAAACGCGGCGGCCTTCGCTTCTACCGGCCCGACGACCTTGCCATCGAGGTCATCAAGGCCCTGCTGGCTTCCGTTCCCCAATTGGATCCTCGCCGCATCGACGATGTCATTGTCGGCAATGCCGTTCCCGAAGCGGAACAGGGGCTGCAGGTAGGGCGTATCATCGCCGCCCGGGCCGTAGGCATCCATGCCGCGGGAATGACCGTCAACCGGTATTGCGCCAGCGGCCTTGAGACCATCGCGATCGCGACGGCAAAGATCCGCAGCGGCCTGGCCGAGTGCATCATAGCAGGCGGAACGGAAAGCATGAGCATGGTTCCTACTGCCGGCTGGAAGACAGTGCCGGCCTATTCCATCGCTTCGGAAGATCCGGACTATTACCTGAATATGGGGCTCACGGCGGAGGCTGTGGCCAAGGAATATAATGTGAACCGGGAAGACCAGGACCAGTTCTCCTTCCAGTCACATCAGAAGGCCATCCACGCGATCAAAAACGGTTATTTCAAGGCGGGGATCCTCCCAGTCACCGTAGAGGAGATCCACCTCGATGCAAAAGGCAAAAAGCAAAAAAGGACCTATACCATCGATACCGATGAAGGTCCCCGGGCCGATACTTCCCTGGAAGCCCTGGCCCGGCTCAAGCCGGTATTTGCGGCGGGTGGTTCCGTCACGGCTGGTAATTCTTCACAGACCAGTGATGGCGCCGCTTTTGTCATCGTCATGAGTGAAAAAATGATCGGGGAACTGGGTCTCAAACCCATCGCCCGCCTGGTGGCTTGCGTCAGTGCAGGGGTTCATCCCCGGTTCATGGGCATCGGGCCTGTGGAAGCCATTCCCAAGGCGTTGAAACAGGCGAATATGTCCCTCGGGCAGATCGACTTGGTAGAGCTGAACGAGGCTTTTGCCTCCCAATCGCTGGCCGTGATCCGCAAACTAGGGCTGGACCCCGCAATCGTGAATATCAATGGGGGGGCGATCGCCCTGGGACATCCTTTGGGATGCACCGGGTGTAAGCTGACCATACAAATTACGCACGACATGAAACGCCTGAATAAAAAGTACGGTCTTGTTACTGCCTGTGTGGGAGGAGGCCAGGGTATCGCCGGGATCATTGAAAATTTGAATTAAAAACACATTAAATTTTACTAAACTATATTTTTTTCAAAAGAGCCCTTTCAGAAGGGCTTTTTTGTATCCCATATTGTAAATAGTTATAACTTGCTTTTTGTTAAACAACTTTATCTGCCGGCAGATAGATCTGCCGGAACACTTATCTATGAGAAAGCTCTATCTGCTTAATGAATCTATTCAACCATCATGATTCGGGTATTTATTACAGACGACCATGAGATGTACCTGGAAGGATTGGCCTTATTACTGGCCAGGCAATCGGATATGGAAGTCGTCGGCACCGCTTTATCCGGACAACATCTGTTACAACAACTGCCGGGCCTTGAATTAGATATTCTCCTGCTGGATGTCTACCTGCCCGATATGCTGGAGGAAGAGTTGCTTCTCCGTATCCGGGCGCTCCGGCCGGATCTGAAGATCATCTACCTTACCCTGCTCCGCGGCACCCGCTATATTCACAAGCTTTTCAAACACAATATCCAGGGCTATATGCTTAAAAATGCATCGATCGGGGAGCTTATCAAGGCCCTGCAGGAGGTGCAGGATGGCGGCAGCTATTTTAGCAAGGAGATCAATATAGGGGATAAGCAGGAAGACTTCCGGACCACCATTATCATCGATGGCCGGAAGGTTGACGAGATTCTTTCCCGCCGGGAGCTTGAGGTGCTCAGGCTCATCTGCCGGGAGTTCAGCAATGCGGAGATTGCNNGTATTCCTGAGCGTGAGCACCGTAGAGACCCACCGGAAGAACCTGATCGCCAAGCTGGGCGTCAATAACACCGTCGGCCTGGTCAAATTCGCACTAAAGCACAAACTGATCGATTAACCAGGATAACCCCCTCCCGTGAAGTTGTCAACTCTTTTTATTGCCCTGTTCTTTTTTTCAGCGCTCCGGGCACAGAAGGATACTTCCTACCTTAAAAAGCTCTATGCGCATAGCCTGGATTTTACGGAGGCGAAGGTGGATTCCATTGGTTATTATGCAACTTTTATCGGTAACGAGTCGAAAAAACTGCATTACCCCGTCGGGAGTATCTATTCCCTGCGGCTGTTCGGATTCTATTACGAGAACAAGGCGGATTTCGAAAGAGCGATCGACTATTACCTGCAGACTTTATATGAGGCGCGCAGGCAGGACGATATAGATATGCAGACGAGCGCCCTCACCGACCTGGCCGTCATCTATACCCAGGATATAAAGCAACCTGTGAAAGCCAAGGATATCTACCTGGAATGTGTGGCCCTCAATAAAAAAAAGGGAGACGCCCGCTCCCTGCTCGACAGCTACGTAAATCTCGGCGCCATCTACGACCGCATCGGGCTTTATGACAGCGCCCTTTTGTTCCTCGAAGAAGGGCTGCGGATCGGCAAGCCGCTGGAAGTGACAAAGGGCGAGGATCTGTCTACGCTCTATAATAACCTGGGAAATACTTTTTTCCTGCAGAAGAAATACGATCAGGCGTTGGCTTATTTCCGGAATAATTATCAGTTCCACCAACTCTCCGGGAATCTGGCCGATAAGTGGTTCGATGAGCTCAACCTGGCCGATGTCTATACCGAACAAGCCGTCTACGATTCCGCCGGTAAATATGGATTGCTTTCGATGGCGCTGGCCGGGCAATTGGGCTCCCGCAGCAAGCAGGCCGACAGCTATGCCATCCTCTCCAAGCTCTACGAACGGAAAAAGGATTTTAAAAAGGCTTATGATTACCAGCATCGATGGTATGAACTGGATACTTCGCTGGTAAATGGAGAGACGTACAAGGCAATCGCCGAACTCGAACAAAAATTCGAGGCGCGGGAAAGAAAGAACGAGAAGCTGCTTCTGCAGGCCGAGGTCTCCCAGCAGCGTCTTCACTACCGGATCACGCTGGTCATGGCCCTCAGCCTCCTGGTCGTGGCCATCATTGCCGCTATGGCCTTTATGATGAAGAGGAACAGTAACCGGACACTCCAGCAGACCAATGAGCTGATCGTCCGGCAAAACGACCGGCTGTCGGAATTGAATTATGAAAAGAATTCCCTGATCAGCATCGTATCCCATGATCTGAGTACCCCCTTTGCAAGCATCGGCATGTGGAGCCAGCTCCTCCGTTCGGATCCCGAGAGCCTCACCGCCGACCAGCAAAAAGCGCTGTCCCGCATCGACCAGGCGACAGGCTATGGCGAAAAACTGATCCGTAATATCCTGGATGTGGAAAAAGCGCAGACCAACCAGCATAAGGTATCCCTGGAAAACCTGGACCTCAAAGCGATCATTAGCGAACTGTTCGAAGAATTCTATTCCGTAGCGGCCCGGAAAAATATCAGCCTGCATCTCGACGCACCCGCCCCTTCGTATTATCTTTTAAGCGACCGGCAATTGCTGGGGCGCATGCTAGAAAACCTGCTCTCCAATGCCCTTAAATTCTCGGCCTCCGGGAAGAACGTGCGGATATCCATCCGGGAGGAGAAAGAGGCCCTCGTAATCCGCATNNCCGGCCTGGGCCTCTCGATCGTCAAGCGGATCGTGGAAGAGCTCAACGGTCAGATCACCTGCGAAAGCCAGCCGGGAAAGGGCAGCCTGTTCACGATCGTTCTGAAGAAGTAAGAAGAGGTCCCCATTCTTAACAACCGCTTATCATATAAAGGCCTTTTTGTTCCCCGATTGGCCGATAAATTTGTGCAAAATCGAAGCAGCCGGTTTATATTTGCAACATTGTAACAAAGGAAATCCTGCGCACCAATGCTGCGGAGCGATTGGCCTTAAGCGATCTCATCAATACGGTACTGATTTGTCGAAACAAAGGGTCATACGGAAAAGGTTGTTCAAAGGAAAAGAGTGGCTGCGAAGTTTTTCGGCAGGGCTGCTGCTGCTGCTGTTCACCTTTAGCATTACCCCCCGCAAGGATTTGCACGATTTCCTGGCCAATCACCGGGACACCCCTGTCAAAGCAGGTTTTCCCGGCACCACGCGATTGAATGCGGCGGGGTTTCATTGTAATTGCGAGACCCTGGTCGTAGAATCCCCTTTTATTGACGAGATCCATTCCTATGAATTGCGCGGGCCTGGTTCCTGGTCTTGTTCGCCTGCTGTCGCTATAAATAGTATGTATTCCACACCGGTGCTGTCGGCATGCTTACGCGGCCCACCTTTTGCATAAACTTCCTGACCGTTTCCCGATTTCTCATCACCTGTTTATCGTCATGAGCCTGTTTATACCATGCACCAATCTTTAGTCATGCATCCATTTGTATCAAAGAATTATTTTGTGTTGGCATTTGTGTTTTTTTTCATGGTCTCCGTCCTCCCGGGTTTTTCCCAGAACGCTTATAAAGCCGCCTCTAAAATAACTTCCTTACCCGGTATCGGCTCTCTCTCGGGTAGGGTCACAGACAAGGCCAAGGGCAATGCCCTGGGCGGAGCGTCCGTCTTTATCTCTGACCTGAAGCTGGGGGTGGTAGCGGATTCATCGGGTAGCTACCGGTTCAATAATCTTCCTGCCGGGAAATACCTGGTGGAGGCGCAATATGTAGGCTATAAGGCCCAGACAAAAAATGTCGCCATCAGTGGCGTTACCATCCAGGATTTCGAACTGGCCGATGCATTCGTGGAAGAGAGCCCTGTCGTCATTACCGGCCTGTCCAAAGCCACCCAGATAAAGCGGAGCCCGGTGCCGATCGTCGCCGTCAACCACGATTATATCGTGACCAACTTAAGCAACAATATTATCGATGCCATCGCTAAGGTGCCGGGTGTAAGCGCGCTCACCACCGGGCCCAATGTATCCAAACCTTTTATCCGCGGATTGGGATACAACCGGATCCTCACCCTCTATGACGGTATCCGCCAGGAAGGGCAGCAATGGGGAGACGAGCATGGGATCGAGGTGGACCAGTATGCCATCGACCGGGTCGAAGTGATCAAGGGGCCGGCCAGCCTCACCTATGGCTCGGATGCCCTGGCAGGCGTTGTGAACCTGATCCCCACCCCCTTCGCGTCGGAGGGGAAGATGATCGGGGATGTTGTGACGGAATACCATACCAATAACGGCCAGTTCGGTGGATCGGCCATGCTGGGCGCCTCGAGCAACGGGTTTGAATGGCTGGCGAGGGTCTCTAAAAAGCAAGCCACCAATTACCAGGACAAGATCGACGGGCGTGTCTATAATACCGCCTTCAACGAGACGGATGCGGGTCTTTCGTTGGGGCTGCACCGGGGATGGGGCTTTTCCCACCTGAGCTTCCAGTTGTTCGACGACCTGCAGGAGATACCCGATGGGAGCCGCAATTCGGCGGGGCAGTTCACCAAACAGATCACGGATGCCGACCTGTTCCGGCCTGTCGTATCGGCGTCGGAGTTGAAATCCTATGCGATGACCCCTCTTCACCAGCATGTACAGCACTACCGGGGTTACCTGAGCAATAGTTTTATCCTCGGCCGGAGCAGGCTTGCTGTCGACTTCGGATACCAGCATAGTGTTCGCCGTGAGTATAGCCATCCCGAAGAGCCGGATATCGCCGGTCTCGACCTCCAGCTGGACACGTATTCCTATGACCTGAAATATTATTTCCCCGAATGGAACGGATGGAACCTGACCGCGGGATTGAACGGCATGTACCAGGATAATACCGTTACGCAGGGTACGGAATTTATCATTCCCTCGTATCACCAGTTCGATATAGGTCCTTTTGCCATGATCCGAAAGAGCTTTACCAAACTGGATCTGTCAGGCGGCCTGCGCTTCGACAGCCGCTCTTTCAGCAACCAGCAGTTGTATACCAAACCGGGCATCAACCCCGGCTTCGATATTCCCGTCTATGGACCGGATACGGCTGGGGCGAACCGGAATTTTGCTTCTTACAGTCATGTTTTCTCCGGCTTCTCCGGCAGCCTTGGCGCTACGTATAGCGTCAGCGAGAAATTATCGTTGAAGGTCAATATCGCCCGTGGTTTCCGCGCTCCCAATATTTCCGAGATCGCCGCTAATGGCGTGCATCCGGGGACAGGGATCTACCAGATCGGTAGCGGGGATTTTAAACCCGAATTCAACCTGCAGGAGGATATCGGGGCGGAATGGGCGACCAAATATGTCGTCGTGAATGCCGGTATCTTTAATAATACCCTTTCGAATTATATCTTCAACCAGAAACTTTCGGCCGTCGGCGGCGGAGATTCCCTCCTTCAGAATACCCCGGTCTATAAATTCCAGCAGGGCAAAGCGCAGTTGTATGGCGGGGAACTGAACATCGATATTCACCCGGTCAAGGCCCTTCATTTCGAGAACAGTATTTCCGCGGTCTATGCCCTGAATAAGAGCATCGATTCGAAAGACCGGACCGATAGTAACAAATATCTTCCCCTGATCCCACCCGTACACGGGCTTTCGGAATTGCGCTATGATATCGAGTCCCCGCGGAACCATCTCGTCAATGGTTTTTTCAAGGTACAGTTGGCCTGGTATGCACGGCAGGGCCGGGCCTACCTCGTCGACAATACAGAGACGCCGACTCCGGGATATACATTATTCAATGCGGGCCTCGGGACGGGCATCACCAATCACAAGGGCATGGTGATCGTAAATGTCTATGTGATGGGAAATTACCTGTTCGATGTCGCTTACTTCGATCATATGAGCCGGCTGAAATACTTCCTATATTCCCAGACCGATTCCGATCCCGCCCATGGGATCCATAATATGGGGCGCAATATCAGTTTCAAGCTGGACTTTCCGCTGAATTTCGCGCTGAAACAGAAGAAGGAGGATGCGAATTAGAGAGGAAGATGCAGGTAGGCAAGATTGCGGGCTGCCTGTTTCTTTGCGAAGGGTCGCGGGTCGACGCACCTGTTAAGGCGTCTTTGACGACATAGTCCCGCACGGAAGGCCGTTGATGCACGGCGCCTTAGCGACCGAACCCACTCATTGCTATAAAAAATAGCCCGGCCGGTGCAAGACACAATACCAAGCTGTACATTTTCGGGAGGTACAGCGCCGATGCGACGCATCCACATACTAAGGGTTATTTTTTTTCGTTTACAATAGTACTAACTCAATTTCATAGTTTTTTAAAAGGCCGCCTCAAACCCATGAGGCGGCCTTTTTTGTCGGCGCAATTTTGTAAAAAGAAGAAATTATGCTGTAGAGGGAAGATGTTATTCGAAAGTATGGACGGGTGTATTCTTATAATCCGGATTGTATTTGACAAAAAAATACAGGTAGATGGCCCGGCTGACCCGCATGATCCAGGGCTGAAGGACGAGCAGCACCACCGAGTTGATAGCCATCCATACAAAGAAGCGATCATCGTGCGCGGAAAGGCCGATCAGCACCCACCAGGCGACCAGGCTGGCTATCGACATCGCTACGGTGAGCCCATAGCTGACATAGCCTGTACCATACCAGAAGCCCACTTCCAGTTCGAAGTGCTGCGCACACTCCGCGCATTTTTCCGGCATCTTCAGGGTACGGCCCAGCTTCCAGGCATTTTTTTCGGAGAACATGGATCCTCTCCTGCAGCGGGGACATTTCAGGGTGACCAGGCTCCAAAAATAATTCGGTTTGTTGCCTGTCGATCCTTCGTGCGTTGGCAGGTCTTCATGTGAGTGCAGGCTTTGAGCCGATTTCTCCCCGTGTTCCATCGCGCAAAGGTAATATAGATTGTTCACAATTGATTGTTCAGATGACCAGCTTTGTTGCCGCCGGTGTGGCTGCTGCGTCAGCTTTTGCCAAGGTAGATGTCTTCCTTTCGCCGATCTGTTGCCTCCACATCGCATAATATAGTCCCTTGGTCTCTAAAAGATCGGCATGCGTACCCGTTTCCTCCACTTCCCCCTTTTCCAGCACGTAGATCCGATCGGCGTGCATGATCGTAGATAAACGATGGGCTATCAGAATGGTTATCTGGTTCCCCTGGGAAGACACCTGTCGGATGGTTCGGGTGATGTCCTCCTCCGTCAGGGAATCCAGGGATGAAGTAGCCTCATCGAAGATCAACAGCCTGGGTCTCCTTAATAGAGCTCTGGCAATGGACAACCGTTGTTTCTCTCCTCCGGATAATTTTAATCCCCCTTCCCCGATCATGGTATCGATCCCTTTTTCGGCCCTCGATAATAAATTAAGGCAGGAAGCTTTTTCCAGGGCTTCCATCAGATCGGCCTCGCTGGCAGATGGATTGACAAATAAGAGATTTTCTTTAATGGTCCCGGCAAACAACTGTGTATCCTGGGTGACAAAGCCAATCTGCTTACGCAGGTCATCAAAGTTAATGGAGGTCTCATCCAGCCCGTTATAAAGGATATTACCCCCTTGCGGACGGTAAAGCCCCACCAATAACTTCATCAGGGTAGTCTTGCCGCTTCCCGATGGCCCTACAAAGGCGATCGTCTCCCCGGTTCTTACTCCGAAACTAATATGGTCGATCGCATAATGCTGGGCCGTCTGATGCTGGAAAACCACGTCCCGGAAAGTCAGTTCCCGTACCGGTCCCAGGGATTTAGGATTAAGAGGTGGCTGCTCGGGCGCTTTCTTCATCAGGTTGTCGAAATTTGTTAAAGAAGCTTCAGCCTCCCGGTAGGAAAGAATGATATTGCCCAGCTCTTGCAGGGGACCGAAAATAAAGAAGGAATAGAAGACCATCGTCAATACCTCTCCCGGCGTCAATCTTCCTTTAAATACCAGCCAGAACAAAACGAACATGATACACTGCCGGAGGAAATTAACAAAAGTGCCCTGGACAAAACTCAGCGAACGGATGCTTTTTACCTTTCTCAGCTCCAACTCCAGGATCTTGAACGTATTCTTGTTCAGGCGGTTCACTTCCTGTTCCGTTAATCCCAGGCTCTTCACCAACTCAATATTCCGCAAGGATTCGGTGGTGCTGCCCGCCAGGGCATTCGTGTCCGCGACGATGGTTTTCTGGATCCGCTTGATCTTCTTACTCAGCAGGCTCGTCAGCACGGACAACAGGATCATCCCCACTACATAAATGGGCATGATCGACCAATGCAGCCAGAAAGAATATACAGATACAAAGACAACACCCACGAGGATGCCGAATAATACATTGATAAAAGAAAGGATGAATTTTTCCGTATCCGTTCGCACCTTGGTGAGGATGGAGAGGGTCTCGCCGCTGCGCTGGTCCTCGAATTCACTGAAAGGCAGGGCCATGGAATGCTTCAGTCCGATGGTGAAAATAGTGGCCCCGAATTTTTGGACGATGACATTGCCGCAATAATCCTGGAAAGCCTTGGCGATGCGCGATACCATTGCCACGCCGACCAGAATGCCCAGGTATTTCATGATCCCCCAGATGAAATCGGACTGACTTCTGGGTCCATCGCTGATGAAGACCTTATTGGGCCCATAATGCCCTACCTGATGGGGATGTACGGCAAATTTATCCAGTATTTTGCCGAAAAAATAAGGGTCGAGCATGGAAAAGGATTGGTTGATGGCCGCTAGCAGCAGGGCCATTGCGATGATCCCTTTATAGGGTTTTAAATAGTGAAGCAGTATTTTCATTGATTAATTAACGATCAAAATCCGTACAAGTTCGGGACTGACCCGGGAAAAATGCCAAAATAGCAGTGCTTTGCCGCTTTTTTCCGGGATTACGGAATATTCTGTTATTTTGCTCGCTGAATATTATTAAACCCTGTCGATCAATAAACCCTGTTGATCCCTTACATTACCTCGTTACCATGAAGAAAATATTGAAAAACAAGATTGTGCTGGCAGTGGTGGATCTGCTCACAAGCCCCTTCACCTTGCTGGCCGCCGTCTGGTTGAAATTGGTCAGGAAAGGTCTCGGAAAGATGCCGGTTTCGGAGGCTGTTTTTATGAAGGTAGGGGTGTTGCCGGTAGTGGATCATTATTACGAACCCCTGATCAATCCAAAAAAGCATCTGGAAGTTCCCTCCGGACGGGACAGGGATCTGCCCGGCCTGGATTTGAATGAGGAAGGACAACTGGACTTGCTTCAGGCCTTCACCTACCAGGAAGAATTATTGTCCTTTCCCATGGAGGCTTCCGGGGAACTGAGCTTTCATTATAATAATCATTCCTTCGAGTCGGGCGATGCGGAATACCTGTACAATATGGTAAGGTATTTTAAGCCTGCGAGGATCATAGAGATCGGTAGCGGCCATTCCTCCTTACTCGTTAAAAACGCGCTGGAATATAACCGGAAAGAATCGCCGGAGTATGCTTGCAAGCATACCTGTATCGAGCCCTATGAAATGCCCTGGCTGGAAAAAACAGGTGTGGAAGTGATACGCAAAAAAGTAGAAGAAGTGGATCTGTCCTTCTTTAAAAATTTAAGGAAGGAGGATATCCTGTTCATAGATTCCTCCCATATGATCCGGCCCCAGGGGGATGTTCTCCGGGAATATCTTCAAATATTACCGATCCTGCATCCCGGGGTGATCGTTCATATTCACGATATTTTCACGCCCGCGGATTACCCGGATGAGTGGATATATGGCCACAGATTTTGGAACGAGCACAATTTACTGGAAGCTTTTTTGAGTTTTAATACCGCTTTTAAAGTAATCGGCGCCGTCAATTACCTGCATCATCATCATCGGGAGAAACTGGCTCAAAAATGCCCGGTGCTGGCAAAACAGCCGGGAAGGGAGCCGGGATCTTTCTGGATCGTCAGGCAATAGGGTTCGGATTTTCGCGGGGAGCGTAAAGGAGCAAGAGGGGGAAGAAGCAGGAGAGGAACATCGAGTGCTGCATTTCCAGCATGGACTCCGTGAAGAAGAGCATCAGCACCATGGCTATGGTGAAAATGGCCTCCATCGTTCGCCTGTTACGCGCCAGGCCGATCATCAGCATGCAGGTGGTCAGCAGGATGGCCAGCCCTATGAACCCGGAACGGACCAGCATTTCGAGGTATTGGTTATGGAAATTATAGCCCAGGTAACCATGGTTACGGGTGCCGGGAATACCGGTCCACATGCCGGCGGCAATGTATTTTTTGTCCAGGAGGTCCTGGCTGTCTCCTGCGCTGACGCCGAAGATCCAGGCCTTGTGTTCGCGCAGGATCTCGAAACCGTAGTGCCAGATGACTAGTCTCAGGTTGACGCCGTTAAAATTGGTGCCGGGTGGAAGTTTTTCCTGCTTTGTAAGCGCAAGATCTCCCTGCGCGATATCCAGGTATCTTTCTTTGACTGGATTTTGGGTGAACAGCAACAGCCCGATCAGGATCAGTCCGGCCGCGGCCAGGGCTATTACCAGTCCGGGATTGGTCCGGAACCGGTATCGCCGTGCGAGGAAGGCGGCGATGACGATGATCAGGAAGACCAGGAGGAGCTTGGAAGAGAGCAGCAA
>PLXD01000467.1 GCA_003151295.1 Chitinophagaceae bacterium
GCAGGATTCCAATAGCCGGCCGTACCGTCGGAAACGGAAGCGACCTGCGCAGCACCCATAGCCATCCCCCTGGCGCCGGCACCGATATTTAAAAACTCGTTGGAATATTTCAGGAATTGAGCCGATGCCGCGCTGCCAGACAGCACACAAATTAGGGTTATTAAGGAGTAAATTCGCGTCATCTACCTGTGTTATTTNNTTACCCGCAGCTATGAGATTACTCATACAACGATTTCAACGGTTTGGGGCTCACTCATCATTGGAATTCTGAAAAGCAATTTTGATAAGACTATTTTTCAAGGATATTGGCTGCATCCCCGTTTCCTCTTCGACCCTTCCCGGGCCTCCGTTCGACCCCCTCTGCTGCCATTGTCAGGAGCGGGGATGCCTGATTTACCCTAACGCTCTTTTATTCAGATTATTGTACCTTTTATTTCAGAATATTGTACCTTTTATTAAAGTACAGGGAATCCATTATTTTTGCGCAGATCCGGCCACTGGAAGGTCCTAAAAATGATTGATTTACAACGATGAACCTCGAAAAAAACATGAACCTCATTAAAGAATTAACCTGGAGAGGGATGATCCGGGATATTATACCCGGTACCGAAGAGCACCTGGCCAAAAATATGACGACCGGTTATATCGGATTTGATCCTACGGCGGACAGCCTTCATATTGGCAACCTGGTGCCTATTTTGCTCCTGGTCCACCTTCAAAAAGCCGGGCATAAGCCGATTGCCCTGGTCGGCGGAGCGACAGGCATGGTAGGCGACCCTTCGGGGAAAAGCGAAGAACGCAATTTACTGAGCGAAGAAGTGCTTACCCATAACCTGGCCGGTGTAAAAAAGCAGTTGGAAAAATACCTCGATTTTGATCCTTCCAGGCTCAACGCAGCTGAAATGGTCAACAACTACGACTGGTTCCGTGAAATGAGTTTCCTCGATTTTATCCGGGATGTTGGGAAACATATTACGGTCAACTATATGAGCGCCAAAGACAGTGTTAAGAAACGGCTCGAGGGAGACAATGGGATGAGCTTTACAGAGTTCACCTACCAACTTGTGCAGGGCTATGATTTCTATTGGCTATACACTCACAAAAATTGCCATTTGCAGATGGGAGGTAGCGACCAGTGGGGTAATATCACCACCGGGACCGAACTCATCCGCCGCAAATCCGGAGGAATAGCCTTTGCATTCACCTGCCCCCTGATCACGAAGGCGGATGGGGGTAAATTTGGCAAGACGGAAAAAGGGAATATCTGGCTCTCGCCCGAAAAGACCCCTCCCTTCCAGTTTTATCAGTTCTGGCTGAATGCAACCGATGCGGATGCCGAAAAATGGATCCGGATCTTCACTTTCCTCGAAAAAGAGACCATCGAAACCCTTATAAACACCCATCGGGCCCAGCCGGAAGCCAGGCTCCTTCAAAAAACCCTGGCCGGGGAGATCACCCTCTTCGTACACGGGGAAGAAGAATACCGGAAAGCGATCGGCACTACCGAAAAAATATTCGCCGACCAATCCGCTCCTGCCGAATCATTGGACGAACAGGACCTGGAATCCATGGAGGGCGTAAAGATCGACTATGCGGCAGAGAAGATCGACAAAGGGATAGATGTCGTCGCCTTCCTCGCGGAGACCGGCATCCTCCCCAGCAAGGGAGAAGCCAGGAAACTCGTTCAGGGCGGCGGCATTAGCATTAACCGGAAAAAGGTGGAGAATGTGCAGTTGATCCTCGACAGTCAGTTCCTGCTCCATGGCAAATACCTGATGGTGCAAAAAGGGAAACGCAATTTTTACCTCGTGCGGGTAGCCTGAAAACCAAACCCCGGCTCTCTATCCGAGCCATTAGCGAACCATCTTTAGCAGATAACGAAAAGTCTTTAGCACCTAATCAGCTATTCAATAAAGCAGGTCGCTCCGTGTAGACTTTCAGGATGAACTCCCCAAAGAGTGTGTTGGCCCAGGCGAACCATTTCCGGGAGAATTTAGCGGGGTCGTCCTTATGAAAGGATTCATGCATGAAGCCCGTACCAGCATTGCTGCCCTGGAGCATTTTCAGGCATAAAGCAATTTCTTCCGGGTCGCGGCTGGTCAGCCCGCGTACGATAATGCTGAGGGGCCAGATCATATCCAATCCCACGTGAGGGCCGCCAATACCTTCCCCGGCCTTGCCTTTGAAGAAAAAAGGACTGGCCTCGCTAAGCAACATCCGGCGGGTGTTCTGGTAAACGTTATATCCCCGCTTGTCGATATTCAGCACGGACAGGTCTCCGACGAAATCGGTCGATTGCAGGTAGGGTAGCGCCAGCAGGCTGGGTATATTGGCATCATCCATGAAAGTATGGTTACCGAATCCATCCGTTTCATAGGCAAAGACCTCTCCATAGGTTGGGTGGGTAACGATACCATGCTCTTTCAGGGCATTTTCGAGATCATCTATGAGCTTATAAGCAATATTATCGGGCTCCTGCCCATGAACCCCCGTTGCCTGGAATAAAGTCCGCAGATTGACCAGGCTACTGAGCGCAAATAAATTGGAAGGGATCAGGAAAGGATAGATCGTCGCATCATCGCTGGGCCTGAACATGGAATGGATCAGCCCTACTTTCTTTGTCGGGTAACCGAAGCCGCCCATCGGCACGCTATCCGTAGCGTATTGCGAATTACGCTGAAAGGTATAAGGTCCTTGCCCATCCTTTCGTTGCTGCTCCCTGAATGTTTTTAAGATCAGCTGCATCGCTTCCTGCCACTGCGCATTAAAAGCAGAAACATCCCCGGTTTGTTTCCAATAACCATGACTGAGCCTTATGGGATAGCAGAGGCCGTCGACCTCCCATTTTCTTTCATGGATGCCGGATTTCATATCCGTCACATCGGTGCGTTTCCACTCGCTGATCTTATTCTCATCCTTATAGAAAGCATTGGCGTAAGGATCCCGGAGGATGCATTTCACCTGGCGGTGAATAACGCCTTTGATCAATTGCTGGAGCTTCTTATCTTCCTTGCACAAAGGCAGGTAAGGCCACACCTGGGCGCTGCTGTCACGAAGCCACATGGCATCTATATCACCCGTGATGACATAGGTATCGGGTTGCCCGCCCACCATTTCGAAATCCACCGTCGTATCCAGTGTATTCGGAAAGCAATTCCCGAACAGCCAGGCGATTTCACGGTTGCCGATATCTCTTTGAACATTCGTGATCGTCTTCTCCACCGCTGCGCTCCGGAACTTCCGCTGCGCTTCGGGTATCCTCACCAGTGGAAAATCCTTTTCCCCCGGGAAATCCTTCCTTCCTGGAAAACCCGCCAGGCCCTGCCCGTCCAGCGAAATTCCCGGTGAGCCTTTGGCAATAATAAAACCCGCTGTCGCGAATGATCCCTGTCGAATGAATTGTTTACGATCCATAATGGCAATTTGATACGCTTTTTAATACGCTGTCCTGAAAATGAATGGCCGCCAAATCTACAACAAATACGAATATCTCATTTTATCCCGGGACTTCCTTAGGGCCCCGCTCCCTATCCTCCTGATCGCCCCCGCCCGGTACCGTTGTATTTTTTAACCACAAACCCCTCATTCCGTAATAAACGGCTACTCCCGCCGCGGCCAGGAATAGTCCCAGCAGGGCCACAACGCCGGTGGAATAGAGCACGAACAACCAGATCAGGAGTGAAAGTGCAACCGGAAGAGGGTATAGCCACATCCGGAAAGGAAGCTTCTCATTCCTGCTCTCCCCGTTTCTGTTCTCCCCGTTTCTTATTTCGCCGCCTCTTGTTTCCTNNAATGCTCGTTTTTTCCTCTTTCTTTCTTTTCTCCCGAAGCATCACCACACCGATAGCTTGTGCAACGAACTGCACAAGAATTCGCATGGCGAGTATGGCGCTGATCACATTCGACAACCGGAATAACAGGCTGAAAACAAAGCCCAGCGCGCCGATGAACAAAAGCGACACATAAGGGAATTCTTTGGTAGGGTGCAGCTTGGCAAACCAGGGAAAGAAGGCTCCGTCCGCCGCCGCCGCATATGGCACCCTCGAATACCCGAGTACCACTGCAAACAGGGAAGCAAAAGCGATCCATAAAACCAACATGGTAGCAACCATCGCTGTGCGTGGGCCATAGATCCTTTCCATAAAAGTGCTGACGATGAACTTCGAATGCATCGCTTCCTGCCAGGGCACAACCCCCACGATCCCCAGGTTCATAAAGAGGTATAAGGCCGCGATGCCGAATATGGAAATAAAAATACTCCGCGGGATATTTCGTCCCGGGTTTTTGATCTCGCCGCCCAGGTGGCAAACATTATAATATCCCAGGTAGCTGTAAATGGTCTTGACCGATGACTGGCCCAGCAATATGAGGAAGGAGGCGCTGAACAAGGACTGGCCTTCCACCGGCATAAAGGAATAAGAAACACGCTTGTGTGTGAACCCGCTAAAGATGATCCAGCAAATAGTAATGATGACACCCCCCCACAAAAACACGGAGATCTTGCCGATCGTCCTGATGTTACGGTAAAGCAGCAGTACGATCAGGATTACGATCGAGCCGGAGACAGCCTTTGTTCCAAGGGTGCCCATCGGCACGAGGTAACCGAAATACTGGGCAAAGCCGATTGCTCCAGAAGCCACTACGAGCGGAGCTTGCAGGCAGGTCTGCCATACAAAAAGAAAGGATAACAGCGGTCCGTATTTATGTCCATAAGCCTGTTTCAGAAAATTATAGCTGCCGCCTGCCTGGGGATAGGCGGCTCCCAGTTCACTCCATATCATCCCGTCGATCAGGGCCGTAGCTGCGCCGAATATCCAGGCCCAGAGGAAAAGGTTACTTCCGAAGATTCCGATGACCAGCGGCATCGTAACGAAAGGCCCGATCCCCACCATATCGATCATATTAATGGAGGTAGCCTGCAGTAAACCGATCTCCCGTTTTAAATGTGGTAAAGACATATTATGCCTAATAATACGCCATATAACTAATCTGGTGAAAAATAGTTCCACTAAACACCTGCTAATCTTTCCTCTTGAAGTTGTCGTATCTTTACTTCCATACATGAAGTATTATATCATATCGGGTGAGGCTTCGGGGGATCTTCACGGAAGCAATCTCATCAAAGAAATAAAAAAGCTGGATCATCAGGCGGATATCCGTTTCTGGGGGGGAGATCTGATGCAGGAGGCCGGGGGCGTTTTGGTCAAACATTACAAAGATCTTGCCTTCATGGGTTTTGTGGAGATCCTGACCAATCTCAGGACCATTTTCAGGAACCTTGATTTTTGCAAACATGACATCCTGGAATACCGGCCGGATGCGCTCATCCTCATAGACTATCCCGGATTCAACATGCGTATTGCCAAATGGGCCCGTGAGCAGGGGCTCAGGATCATCTATTATATCTCTCCACAGGTATGGGCCTGGAAAGAAAACCGGGTTAAACAGATCAGGAAATGCGTAGACAAAATGCTCGTGATCCTTCCTTTTGAAAAAGAGTTCTACCGGAAATGGGACTATGACGTCGAATATGTGGGGCACCCGCTGGTGGAAGTGGTAGAAGCCTACAAGCAGCAGGGAACAAGGGAAATACTGGATATAGAGGGTTATAGCTATAAACCGGAAAACGACAACCCGGGTCCGAAGGAAATGCAATACAAACCCGAGCTTGGAAATGACAAGCCGATCGTTGCCCTGCTACCGGGCAGCAGAAAACAGGAGATCTTAAAGAAATTGCCGGTAATGCTGGAAGTCAGCCGGGTCTTCCCGGATCATGCTTTTGTCGTCGCCAAAGCACCTGGCCAGGAAGACGACTTCTACAGGGGCCTGCTGAAAGACTATCCGAACGTCTACTCCGTCCGTAACCAGACCTATGGCCTGCTCCTGCGTTCCAAAGCGGCCTGTGTCACCTCCGGTACGGCGACCCTTGAAACCGCCTTATTCGGGGTCCCGGAAGTGGTATGCTATAAGGGTAGCGCGGCCTCATACCATATCGCCAAAAGGATGATCAAGGTAAAATATATATCCCTTGTAAACCTCATCATGGACAAACTCGTCGTCAAGGAATTGATACAGGACGGGCTCACCCCTGAAAACCTACGCCGGGAACTGCAGGAATTGCTCCATGACCCCCAACGGCGTGAGCAGCTCAGCCGCGACTACAAGGCCCTCACCGATATCCTCAGCCGGGGTGGTCATGCCTCCGCCAATGCCGCCCGGATCATCGTGGATTTCCTGCAAAAGAAGCAGGATTAATGTTTTTTGAAGAAGATAAACCGCACCAGCATGAAAAGTAGGGCCAATATGAACATAAAAATAGAGATCCTGTTGATCCCATGCATATAGCGTATCCAGCTATCCCTTGGCGCTTTGGGATCCCTTTTCTTAATGTACAAATATTCTCCTATTTGTTGCCAAACACCCATATTTACTATTTCATTCCAAATATACAAAACAGCTCCTGTTTCCAATTGTTGAAATCCAGGCTGATTTGTTTCAAAAAATGATTTCCATCTTAGCAAAATCCTATATATTTGCACTCCCAAAAGGGTTTAGCTCAGTTGGCTAGCGCGTCCCGATGGTATCGGGAAGGTCACCAGTTGATACGAATTCTTTGATCTTATTTTTCTTGGGGGTTTAGCTCAGCTGGCTAGAGCGTTTGCATGGCATGCAAAAGGTCACCGGTTCGACTCCGGTAATCTCCACATAATCAAGCCTTTATATATTAAATATAAGGGCTTTTTTCTATTGTAAAACACTGATAAAACATTGTGTAACTGATCGGAGATGCATTTGATGCTTTATCGTTCTATCTTGATCCCCTAAATCGTAACTTTCCCTCTCGCAAGGCATCCATTTCCTGACTGGCGAAAGAGATTTCGCCGGATCAGCACCTCCTGAGTCTCGTGAATCTTCCCGGTGTAAATCAGGGGGCAATTTTTTTTACCAGGCCCTTCTGTTCCCATTTGGCAATTTGCCGGGAGAGGCTCTTATCCGTAAAAATGACCTCTTGCAGATGAAGGGGAATGTCCTTTTCCATAATAAGCGATTTATTATCCAAAATTGGCAATATTTTTCCATTATAAGAGCTTTTTCGGCGTTTTCTTTCCATTATAATCGCTGATATAATTTTCCATCTTCTCCCATTATGACCCTATCAGCCCAATATGGACATTTGAGACTTTACAGTTCTCTCAACAGGAAGTCAAGCAAATGAACCACAACAATTCCCTCTGCAGTGGTCCCCAGCCCAAAATCGTCCAAGGTGACAATGTATTTGGGAAAATTGTCGTTTGTCTTTTGTAAGCTCGCTACTTCTCTTTTACGCGTGTTTTCTCCTTCAAGCCGGAAACATATGCCCTTCTATGTATATATCATTTACGCTCCCTCTATCAACCAGTACTACGTAGGTCAAACAGAAGACCCCGAAGACAGGATTTTTCGGCATAACAATTCCGGTAGTAAATCAACTAAAAAAGCATCCGACTGGCAATTTAAATACACCGAAGACAGAAAAGCCGCCCTCCATCGCGAACAGGAAATCAAAAAACAAAAAAGCCGAAAATATATCGAATCCCTAATCAACTCCGTTGGCTAGAGCGTCCCGATGCATCGGGAAGGTCATCCCGGGCAAAAGAAAATTTTCAGCTGAGTAGCATGGCCGGCCAATATTATAGTATCTTTCAAAAAATCCTCTCCAACCGTAAATAATAAAACAAGAACCTTATGCCGGATACCAGACTCAAACGATTAAAAAAATTCCTGAAGCAGATCCTCCTGCGGGATATCAGGTATACTTTGTATAAGACGCCCTATCCATTGGAAAAACTGGGAACCGGTTACGGAGGATGGATCATTCCTGCCGGTCTTCTGCATGCCGGATCGGTCTGCTACCTGGCCGGGGCAGGCGAAGACATTTCGTTTGACACCGCGCTCGCCATGCGCTATCATTCCCGCATTTTCATCTTTGACCCTACACCCAGGTCGAAAGCGCATTTCGATCGTCTCATGGAGGCCGTTCATAACGGCATCCCTATGCCGATAAACCAGCAAGCCCCCCGTGAGATCTACGAACTGGACAAAGAAGCCGCCGCGCTCCTGCATTTCGAGGAGATCGGGATCTGGAACCGTACCGCTACCCTAAAGTTCTTTGCTCCCAAAGACGCCAGCCATATCTCCCATTCGATTGCTAATCTCCAGGATACCGGCACTTATTTCGAAGCCCGTGTCGAAAGGCTCTCGGAGATCATGCGGTCCAAAGCGCATGACTCCCTGGACCTGTTGAAGATCGATATAGAAGGAGCGGAGTTCGAGGTCATCGATTCCATCCTGGAGGACAAACCCGATATCAAAATACTATGTGTCGAATTTCATACCGGGAAAGATCGTGCAGACGGAATGAACCGTATCCGGGAAACCGTTAAAAAACTCGAGCGGAACGGCTATGCTGTCATCGCCCGGGAAAATTTCGATTTCACTTTTATGAAAACGAACCCGTAATTTTTATCAAGACTTTATAAAGACGCTTCTAACCCTTCAACATGAAAAAATCCTACAGGTTGAGACCCTTGCTGGACCGCTACCTTTCCCGCATGAAAGGCAGTCCTTACCGGATTGACGAACGGATACCGGCATCTTATCTATTTCGCCTGCTCATCACAAGGGCCCTGATGAAATTACGCGGCGCATGTAGCGGCCTCCAATGCAGGTCCATCCCCTTTATAGGCAGGGGCGCTACCATAAAAGCCAGGGCTGGCTTTAGCGCAGGCAGGAACCTGTCCATCGGCACCCATTGATATATCGACGCCCTCTCCGTCGAAGGGATCCGGCTGGGTGACAACGTGAGTATCGGCAGGAATACCATTATCGAATGCACAGGCCACCTGCAGTTCCTGGGAAAAGGCCTGAAAGTAGGGAATAATACAGGCCTGGGCTCCGATAATTTTTACGGATGCGCGGGCGGAATAGAGATCGGCGAAGACAGCATAATCGGCAATTTCGTAAGTTTTCATGCCGAGAACCATAACTTTGCCGATCCGGACAAACCGATCCGCCTGCAGGGTGTCAACCACCAGGGGATCTCTGTCGGGAAAGATTGCTGGATCGGCGCACGCACGACTTTTGCCCGTACCCACCAATGACATCACGAAACCAACGCTCAAAGCGCCCCCCTCCTCCAACCTCCAACCAAAAACCTGCAACCTGCAATCTCAAAGCCAAAGTTCAAGCTCAAAGGCCACCCTCTCCCCTAATCCGGCCTCACATTCACCGAACTATGCATCTCTTCGGCATCCTTTCCCGTAATCGGAGCCTTCGCCTTGTAAACAGGGAGAAGCCCTTTTTCCAGCAACGAATCGCTCAGGGACCCTATGCACTGGCGCAGGGAGGAGCCGGCCGGGCAGGAGAACTGATCCCGGAGACCATAGGCATTATCGCCCCAATCCTGCACGGTTTTGGCAGGATAAAAAGGATCGTAGAAAGTGATGGCATTCTCCCATTCGAAACTATTCTTGTCGTAGGTGACGAGTTTGAAGGCCGGATTATTACCATGACCCGGATCGATACCGGGTACGGAGAGCATAAAGCTGGTGAATTGGTGGTCCGCATCGTATAATTTCCGGATCCCATCCATATGCGTATGGCTTCCTACCATCCCGACTATGATCTGGTGGTATTGCTTGACGAGGTCCAGGAATTCATTGAGCATCGTTTTATTGCCATTATGATACCGGAGATTCGTGTCCCACATGTCCGATTTCTTGAAGCCGTCAAAGCCCGGGGGCACATGCATGGCTACCAGGACTTTCTGACCCAGAGAATCCGCCTGCCTGAGTTGCTTCTGCAGGCAATCCAGTTCCGCGTCCGCCACGGACTGCACCTGCTCATGGGAATCTTTCATGTAATAAGCAGGCGTAAACACGACGGAGTTGATCCCAATGATGCGTAAATTCCTGCCCGGCCCGATTCCCAGGGGGAATGCGGAATAACAACCGGCGCCCATGCCCCGTATGATCCGGGGCCCATCAGGCCTGCCCTTGGTTGTATCTATGCCGACCATAGGCCATTCGTTTTCGAAGGGGTGGTCCATCCCGAATATCCCGGGATCGAAAGGAAAATAATCTCCTTTCCGCGAATCATTATTCCCCGGCACATAAAGCAGGGGGCAATGAACTTTTTCCGCTATCTCCCGCAAGTCATGCATGACGATGGAATCGTTTTTCCGGGTGGTTGCCGCATCACCTTTATGCAAGGGCATGTCTCCTAAAAACAAAATAAAGGAAGGCTTTTTCCATTTTGTTTTACCAAGGGAGCCGCGGCCCGATAAGACTTCATTTATTTTTTCCCTGGTAAAATCCCAGAGCTCTTTGTTGGTGTCATTTGGATCCTTGTCATAAGAGGCGGTCTTGTCCACGCTCAAATGAATATCGGAAATGAGGAGGAAGCTCCCCGGCGGGGAAGTTACAGGTGTGCCTGAGAGACCAAAGATCAGCAGGGGAATACAAGCTATTTTGACAGTCAATAAGTTATTCATCGAAGGAAAATATATTCTTCGAAGTTAATAAATCAAGTGTTACGCGGGGAATGCTTAAATGATCTCCATTTTATCGTAGATTTATCAGCTAAAACACCCAAACATGCCTTCCAAAACCAACTGGGCGGAAGCCATTCAACCTTTGCTCAAAAAGTACAAAGGCAAAAAACACCCGCTGGACTATCGGAATGTTTATCAGTCGGTCATCATGGTAGTCCTGTCTGCACAGGACTCCGACAAGCATATTAACCAGATCGCACCCAAATTATTCGAAGCCTTCCCGGATATGCAGACACTTTCAAAAGCCACCCCGGAAATTTTATTCCCCTACATAGGTGGGGTGCGGAATTTTGGCAACAAAGGAAAATGGCTGGTGGAGATAGCTCAAAAAATAAAAAAAGACAGCAAAATACCCATGACGCTGGAGGAACTTACCGAATTGCCAGGCATCGGCAGGAAATCCGCCAACGTGATCATGCGTGAAGCCGGCGTCCCGGCCGAGGGCGTGATCGTAGACCTGCATGTAGTGCGGGTGGCTCCGAGGCTTGGCATAGCTACGGGTACCGATCCGAAAAAGATCGAAAAACAGATCATGGATGTCCTTCCGCAAAAATATTGGGATGCAGGAATGGCGATGTCATTTCTTGGCAGGGAAATCTGCAGACCCCAGCCCAAATGTGAGAGTTGCCCCATGAACACGGTTTGCGATTATTATAAGCAAATAAATAAATAGGAAAAATTTCTGACGATATTTCAGGCGGATCATTTTATCAAACGCTTAATCCATTTCAGTTTCCCCTGCAAAGGCGGGTATTTAATTCCCGGATCGAACCAGGCCGGCGTCTTCAAAACAGGTTTTGCATGCGTGAAGGTCGTGAAGCTATACCTGCCGTGGTAAGCGCCGATACCGCTGCTGCCGATACCCCCGAAAGGAAAGTGGTGATTCGCAAATTGCCAGACCGTATTGTTCACGCAACCGCCGCCGAAAGGCAACGCCTCTATCCATGCCCTTTCCGTTTCCACACTGGAAGTAAATATGTAAAAAGCCAGGGGATCGGGATTCCTTTTTATCAGCGCCAGCGCCTCTTCCATCGTATTAAAAGAATATACCGGTAATATAGGACCGAATATCTCTTCGGTCATCAACGGGGAATCAAAAGAAACCCCTTCCAGAACCGTAGGGGCCATGAAAAGATCCGTGCGATCCGTCTCCCCGCCCATGATGGTTCTTCCCTGCGTTAAATAACCGGCCAACTTGTCGAAACGGTTACTATTGACGATGCGGCCATAACTCCCGCTGTCCTGCGGATGATCGCCATAAAAAAGCCCGAGGACCGACCGCAATTCCGTAAGAAAGGCGGGGTACACCGACTCATGCACCAGCAAATAGTCGGGCGCCACACAGGTCTGTCCCGCATTGGCGAATTTCCCAACCGCGATACGCCGGGCGCTGATTTTCAGGTCCGCGTCGCTTTCCACGACCGCGGGACTCTTGCCTCCCAGTTCCAGGGTTACGGGAACCAGGTCTTTGGCAGCCAATTGATAAATAACCCGGCCCACCTGTACGCTGCCGGTATAAAAAATATGATCGAAACGAAAAGAATTCATCATCGCCGGCACGACCTCCGCGCCATTCCCCTGCAAGACCTGGATATAATTACCGGGATAGATCTCTCCGAGGATCTTTTCGAGGATCGCCGCCGTCGCAGGTGCAAACTCCGAAGGCTTTACAACCGCACAATTTCCGCCGGCAATAGCGCCGGCAAGCGGTATCAACAATAGCTGCAACGGGTAATTCCATGGGGAAATGATCAGTATGACTCCCAACGGATCGCGGTAAATCCTGCCCGATGAAGGAAAATTTACCAGGTTGGTCCGGGTCCTCTGCGGCCTCATCCACTTTTTCAGGTTCTTCAGCGCCACATTTATTTCGGACAACACCATGCCGGTCTCCGTAGCATATGCTTCTTCCGGACTCTTTCGCAGGTCTTTAAACAAGGCATCGCCGATCTCTCGCTCATATTTCAAAACGGCCTGCTTTAGCAATTGCAGTTGTTGTCTCCGGAAAAGATACGACCGGGTATGACCGCTTTCAAAATAATCGCGTATCGCTGGCAAATCAATCATTGACATCATTATCAATTATATTATGAACATCATTGCAGCCTGTAGGTCTGCTTATTGTCTGCGCGTTATTTCTGGTTTGGCTCTAATATCCTCAATCAACAATCGGGTCCGGAGGTCAACACCTACCTTTAACAGATGGTATGGAGTATTAAACATTAATGAATCCGGCATTTTATATTTTTCAGGGTTACCAAGCAATAAAAACCCATTTTTCTTTAATTCACTTTGAACCTTTGCTATTTGTGCTTTATTCTTATTGAATGAGGTTGATTGAAAATCCGGAAATGTAATAAACAAAATTGCTCCCTTCTCTTGAAGTATAATCTTGTATTTATGTAATTCTTCTATAATATTATTGTTAAAATGATCTGTTATAGGCCCATCTGAAGCAAAATTTTCCTGTTTTAAATCCCACTGAGTGTATACATCTCCATATTGGTTAAATGAGTTTCTTGAATAGATATTATTACGCTTAATGTTTAAATATTCAGACGGTTTAAATTTTGAAAACGAAAGAACAGGCAAAAACTCTGCAATATTAAGCCATTGCTGTTTCCTTAATTGTTTTGCATCATGCAGAGAATTAACTTCACATACAGTTCGCAATAATTCTTCTTTACCATAGGCAAAATTACCGTAAAATTGCTCATATTCAGGAGAAATGATAACAACATCACCTGATCTGATATAGTTTATGGAATTATCCATCATATATATCAGTCCAATTGAAGCGTGGATTCCTGTATTAATAGGATTAACCCCTAAGGAATCCTTTATCATCTGACTATTAAGCCCAAAACTAAGGTTGGACCCGCCAATAAAGATTATGCGCGGTGAGGGTGTGTTTTTCAAAAGAGAATCCTTATCAATTTTAGCAAATAATAAAGATTGCGATGCTCTGGGAGTCGTAGGTAATAACAACCCTATGGAAATCACTAATATAAAAACAAATGCAAAAAAAGACAACTTCTTTAAAAAATAAATCATAAAATCATACTAAAATTGAAAATAAATAAACGGCTGCTCTTTCCCTCCCCACATAATAATAAATACACTAGCGTTTTGATATTACTTA
>PLXD01000081.1 GCA_003151295.1 Chitinophagaceae bacterium
GCTTCATAACTCTTTTGTCCGGCGGGGACCTTTATTACAAATACCCCCACGGCGATGAAACCTATAGCGTGATCGCCGTATATGAAGCGATCGGCGTCGAAGGGACCCCTACGACCGTCCATGACGACGAAGGCCTCGAACTCCGGTATTTTTCGCTGCAGAAACCCATCCCGGACCTGAATGCTTTCAATGCCCTCATACTTCAGAAAGCAGGATACCTCCAGGGATAAAGTCATCGGGGAGATACTGCTACGTTCCGCGCCCGTGGGCGCTATTGTGCAACGCCGCTGTCCTCGGCCCATCCGCAATGCTGGTATAAGGATTACGTTGCCTGATGCTGTTGTGTTATTGTGTCCTTGAAATTCTTTGTCGTTCTTTTTTCGGTCTGGCCTTATCAGCATGTATGCGTGGTAGTATGATCAACTATCCGTCCTGTGCGCAGCCTTCAGCAGCTTCTTCCTGCCCGCATCGATGGTCTTGTTCAGATCATAGCTCAGGGTCAGGCGATAGTTACGGGTCTGCGTGGTATTATAGCTCTCCAGGTTGAAATTCGTCCCGGTGGTATGACTGGTATAGCTCTGCTGGATAAAGGGATCCGATATATTCAGGGTTACGATGAATTTCTTATCGAAGAATTTATGCTGAATGCCCAGGTTCATATTCAGGCTCCCTGATGAGACACCCTGGGGATTTCCGTAGCGGTTGTATAAACAGGAGCCGCTGAAATTCCAAACCTTGCTCGGCGCATAGTTCATGTTGAAGTTCGTGTAAAAAGACCCGGTGTTCTGATACTTATTCACGACACGGTCATAGAGACCATATTAGCTGTAGGTATAGCTCACACCGATATTGGCGTGCAGGGCATGTGTAAAAGTATAACCCGACCAGGTGCTCGTCGAATAATCCGTCCTGTTGCTGATATTCTGATACGTCGTCTCTGTGATGCCATTCGACTCCAGGTTTGTCAACTGGCTGAAAATATCTTGCACCAGGTTATAGCTCAGGCCATAGTTAACGTAATATTTGCTGGTGCTTTTCCCAACATAGAAATCGAAATTATGCGAAAGGGAAGGCATCAGGTTGGGATTACCAAACCTGAGATTATAAGGATTCGAATAGTCGATGCTGGGGTTCATTTCGTTCAGCCCAGGTCTGTTGATGGTGCGCCGGTATACCAGTGTGACACTCCATTGGTTTTCCCAGGTCTTGTTGATATTGGCAAATGGCAGCCAGGTCCAGTAATTATTATCGGTCTTCTTATTGAGATTATAGAGGTTGAATTGCACCTGGGTCCTGTTTATAGAGGTTCCCACCGTAAAATTCAGACCCTTGACGATCTGCTGCCGGATGGAAGCGCGGAACTGGGTCCTGGTCTGCAGAAAATCAAGATTGCTGCTCAGCTGATCATTCACGACAAAATTGTTGCCCGGCTGATCCAGGAAGCTGGTCGTCACTTTTACCAGGTTAGCGCTGTAATTATAATAGGAACCGAAGGATAAAAAAGTCTTCTGATCGGCTCTTAACGGCTTGTCATAATTGACACGGACCTCATACCCGCTAATCCAACTGTCATTCTCCTGCTTCTGCGTGGAATCCTGCCCATTAAAAGTATGGTCCGGATTCAAATATTGCTGGTAGAAATTGCGGCTGTTCCCGTTATAAGAATAACTATAGGATCCGATGACTTCCAATTGCTCGCCGGGCAGATCTCCCCTGTGTTTAAAGGTGAGGCTTCCATTGGGATTAAAATTCTCGCCCTTGCTCCCTGTGGTCCGGTCGCTCAGTTGGTAGATCGATCCAAGTTGGTCTATACTGGTATATTCGGCGAGCGAATTGTTATTGAAGCTGTTCTGGTTGACCTGTAATACCGTATTGAGGGAATTTTTCTTATCCAGATCGTAATCCACGCTTAATCGCGAATTTGGGCGGGTATTCTTATTTATATAACTGTTGGTGGTATTCAGGTAATCCGATGAGTCCGCATACAGGTTCTGCTGCTTGGAATAGCCGTTCCCTATGTAACGGTTATACCCCTCCCCGGCGCTGAAATTGATCGCCAGCTTCCGGTCGCGGTAACTTAGATTGGTATTGGCGCCGTACTCACCCCGGGTTCCTCCGTAGATATTCAGCCTTCCTCCCATCCCGATCTTGCCTTTACGGGTGATGATATTGATGACGCCCCCGTCCTCATTGGCATATTGGGGAGGAGGATTGGTCATTACCTCGATCTTTTCGATCATATTACCAGGCAGCGCATCCAGGAAATCCTGCAACTGCTGAGCGTTGAGGTTAACAGGCTTGTCGTCGATCAGGACGATAGGCGTTTTACCGCGAACCATGATATTACCGTTGGCATCCGTAGTCACCAGCGGGACATTGCGCAAGAGTTCATTGGCGCTCGAACCAGCACTCAGGGGCGATTCGGCTGCATTGAAAGTGATGTTGCCGTTTTTACTCTGGACCAGGGGCTTTTNNACTACGGCTTCCATTTCAGCGTTCTTCTGGGCAAGTTTCAGATCATTCAGGCTGAAATCGACACGATCGGCACGGACATTGATACTATCGATGGTGAGAATATTGAATCCGACGGCAGATATCTGCAGACGGTAGATTCCATAAGCCAGGTTATTAAAGGCAAAAGCCCCGTTGGCATTACTCGCGGTGCTCTGCCCAAGGGAGGGATCCGACAGGCAGATCAAAGAGACAGTCGCTTCAGGGAGGGCTTTTCCCGAAGACTCTTCCAATATATTGCCGGCAACGATGCCTATGCCTGTTTTTTGAGCTATGGCCGCGATGCTCACTGCCAATAAAGACAAGGCAAATAATACAGGTCTGCCGATCCGCAGAGACCTGGAAACTGAAAATTCGTTATTCACGATGTGGCTAGGATATTTTTTTGAGAAAAACCAGGCTTTAAATATGTCCACTTTTACAATTAACTTCATTGCGCAAAAATATCTGTCAGATCTAATTAATCAAACGTGTAAAGGGAAGAGTGGTATAAAAATACTGCCGACAGGTTGCTTTTTTGCATTTGTTTAACTTTTAGCAGATTTTAGCAACCTTTAGCAGGCTTTAGCAGGCTTTAGCGCCCATTAGCGTATTTTTAGCACCCATTAGCGAATATTTATAAAATGAAAACGATTCTCGTCCCCACCGATTACTCTCAGGCCTCCCGCAATGCCTTATCTTATGCGGCCGGGCTAGCCGGAGCACTTCATGCCAGGCTCATTCTCTTCCATTCATATATGATTCCTGCGCCCGTCAGCGAATTCCCTTATATGTTGGTATCGGTGGAAGAAGCCCGGATAGAGAACGAAGAAAGGATACGGCAGGAAGCGGAAGGTCTCTATGCTAATAGCGGCATTGAAGCAGAATGGATGGTAAGGATCGGCATTCCCGCCGACGAAATCCGGGCTGCCGCTGAAGAAAAGGGGGCCGATCTGGTCGTTATGGCCTCTTCCGGCATCATCCGCCATTACGGTATCCCCGTAATGTTGATCCCCCCGCAGGCGATCTTCCGGCCTATCAACAGGATCACTTATGCAACCGACTTTGGTTACAGCAGGAATGCCGGACTATTCGATCCCCTGACGACCCTCCTTCGCATAGTAGGATCCGCCCTGGATATCCTGCATGTAAACGAAGGAACAAAAGAAAACGGGCCTAAGGATGCAGCAGACGATGAGCGGGAGATCCTGGGCAAAAAAGAGCTGGAATCCATTTTCCAACCATTCAAACCCCTGTTCAGTATGGTAAAGGACGTGTCAGTCATTCAGGGCATACAGGCTTTCGCACGGCAGCAGGGTAGCGACCTTCTCGTTATGGTAGCCCATAAACATGGCCTGCTGGAAAGGCTGTTCGGTAAATCTTCCACCCGCGAAATGGCCCATGAGACGAATCTCCCCTTGCTGGTCCTGCAGGGATAAATTAGAGAGTCAAAAGCTACAAGCTGCAGCTCTTCCTTATTTTTCCCTGCCCTCAGCGGTTTTCAGGTCAAAATTTTTCCTACCTTTGCACCCCAATTTAAAGTCCCAAACAATATTAAGCATATACTATGGCTACAGTAACGAGGGAGAACATCGGCTTGTTGAATGACAGGATCACGGTGAAGATCGCCAGGAACGATTACCTCCCGTCTTTCGAAAAAGCATTAAAGAATTATGGCAAACAAGCCAATATTCCCGGTTTTCGCAAAGGAATGGTCCCCGCAGGATTGATCAAGAAAATGTATGGCAATTCCGTCCTGACAGATGAAGTATTACGCACGGTAGAAAAAGAACTGACTGGCTATATGACCAACGAGAAGCTGGAGATCTTCGCTCAGCCCCTGCCACTTCCCGAAAACGATGCACGGCAGATCGATGTAAACAAACCCGATGACTACTCCTTCACCTTTGAAGTCGGCCTGAAGCCCGAATTCAAGCTCCCCGAGCTCGCCAAGGCCAGCCTGATCCGCAACAAAGTAGACGTCACCGGAGAAATGATCGATGAAGAGATCGAACGCCTGCAGGTACGCAATGGCAATATGACCGAACCGGAGTCCGTCACCGGCGATGAGAATGTCCTGAATGTCACTTTCACGGAATCCGATGCCAACGGCCAGCCTGTAGAAGGGGGCGTCACCAAGGACAATTCCCTGCTGGTTAAATATTTTAATGAAGCTACCCGCCCGAAATGGATAGGTCTGAAAAAGAATGATTTCCAGCTGCTCCAGCTTTCCGCTGCCTTCGATGAAAAAGAAAAAGAATTCATTCTCGGCGATCTCGGCCTCTCCAAAGATGATCCCGCCGACGCCGCTAAATATTTTAAAATAGAGATCACCAAGGTCGGGCTGGTTGAAAAATCCGAACTTAACGAAGCCTTTTTTAAGACTGCCTATCCCACCAAAGAGATCGGGACGGAAGCCGCATTCCGCGAGACAATAAAAGAAGAGATCCAGGCCTATTGGANNAACAGTCAGAGCCGAAATCAGTTACAACATTCCATCTATCATGTTCTATTGAATGAGACGGAGATCGAATTCCCCGGTTCCTTCCTCAAACGCTGGCTTCAAACCAGCGGCGAGCAGCCTAAAAGCCAGGAGGAAGTGGAACAGGAATTCCCTTCTTTCGTTAATCAACTGAAATGGACCCTGATCCTCGACAAGATCGTTCGCGAAAATAATATTGAAGTGGGCCCTGACGATATCCGTGAATTCGCCAAACAGCAGCTCTTTGGCTATATGGGGATGAACGCAGGCGCCGAAGAACAACCCTGGATCGGTGATTATGTGAACCGGATGATGCAGGACCGAAAATTCGTAGAGGATACCGTACACCGGATCCAGTCCGAAAAGGTGTTCGGATGGGCCGAAACCCAGGTAAATCCTACGGATACACCCATGAGCCGGGAAACCTTCCTGAAAGAACAGCAGGAACACCAGCACCATCATCATTAGAGCACTAAAGATATAAAAAGTCCCCCGGTCCCAAAATTGCCGGGGTTTTTTTATGTTTTGACGGAACCTGACGGGTTATGGACTAAATTACTCCTGCTTTCCTGCAACTCTGTCAGTTTTTTGGCAGTTTCAAAGTTTGGACGGAGATTTGAAAGACAGTTTCTTCGCACGAAAACGAAGGAATTGATGGCTGGCAATAATAAAATTGAAAAATACAAACTATGATCCCTGTAAACGAATTCGAAAAGTACGCCGTGAAACACCGTGGTATTTCCAGCAATACTTTAAATGATTACAACAAATATGGCAATAGGTACGATGTCACCAATCTTACCCCAAACATTATCGAAGAACGCCCGATGAATGTAGCCGTCATGGATGTCTACAGCCGACTCATGATGGACCGTATTATTTTCCTGGGTTATCCCATCAATGACGAAGTCGCGAATATAGTCACCGCTCAACTTTTATTCCTCGACAGCACCGATCGTCACCGCGATATACAGATGTATATCAATTGTCCGGGAGGAAGCGTATACTCCGGCCTGGGTGTCTATGACACGATGCAATATGTTACCCCGGATATTTCTACCATTTGTATCGGCATGGCCGCTTCCATGGGCCAGATTTTGATGTGCGCCGGAACAAAAGGCAAGCGTACTGCTTTAAAACATAGCCGTGTCATGATGCACCAGCCGAGCGGATCCATCGGCGGCCAGGCCACCGATATCGAGATCACTGTCAATGAGATCAAAAAGCTTAGAAAAGAACTCTATGAGATCACCGCTTTCCATACCGGCAAGACCGCTAAACAGATCGAAAAGGACAGCGACCGTGACTACTGGCTCACTGCCGAAGAAGCTAAAGAATACGGGCTCGTGGATG
>PLXD01000166.1 GCA_003151295.1 Chitinophagaceae bacterium
TGGATCAATGTTCTGGAATGAGCGCCCATAACCTGTAACAGGTTCCTATCCTCCAACGCCGACCTTAAAAATCCGGCAGCCGGTCCCGGATCTCCCCCGCGGATGATCATCCCATTCTCTCCTTCCCGCACCAGGTCTATGGCACAGCCTGCCTTATCGGAGACCATGACGGCGAGCCCGCAGGCCATCGCTTCATTGACCGCCAGCCCCCAGGTCTCCCCCGGACCCGAAGAGGGCAGGATGAAAACATCTCCCAACCGGTATACCAGGGGCATCTGCTGCTGATTCTGAAAATCCAGGAATAGGAATCGCGGGTCCGCAAGGGCTTTCTCTTTCAGCGCCTTCTCGAGGATCCCATTCCCCGTCACCAGGAATTTTAACCGGGGGTCGGGTATCCGCGCAGCCAGTTCGAGCAGGAAAAAAGGATTTTTGTTCGGCTCCAGCTTGCCTGCAAATAATACCACCCGGTCCCCTGCCCCGATGCCCAATTGATGGCGCCATTTCCCGGCCTCCTTGCTGTATTGATCGCCGGTTCCGGCAAACCGCGCGTTATCGATGGCATGAGGGGCAAAGATAAGCTGGTCTTCCTGCAATCCGTGTCTTATAAAGTATTCCTTGTTACGGGTTCCCGTGTATAATGCATAGTCCACGTGCCCATAGACCCATCGAAGGAAGGTCTTCCGCATCGATCTTTTGATCCCGGGCCGTTCGTCGAGCAGGGTCGAGTCCCCCCTGAACAGCACAGGGACCTTCCCTTTAAAATAACGAAGGGCGGAAAGATGGCTCTGAAAATTCCAGCCGTAGACAATGACCCCATCGGGGTGCCATGCCGACACCGACCGGATCAGACCAGGGTTGATGATCCCCCTGAAATGATGCGAGCCCGGGTCTTTGGCGGTATTCTCCATGAATTCGTATTCATACCCCTCCAGCATAGGAATATCCCAGGCGATGTTCTTTCCGAATCCCGGGTCGAACTTTTCTCCCTGCGCCTGTCCCCAGGTATAGAATACTTTCAGGAGGATGCCTTCCGAAGCCGCCAGTAATTTAAATACCGGGGAATTGTATTGGATAGGGTGTGATACGATGACGGCAATTCTCTTCATATGGGTGTGGGGTCCTGCAACGCTGGTATTGGTTCTTTAACCGACGAAAGGTACGGGTTTTAAAAATTCCGGGTGAGCTGCTCTCTTAAACGAAGGTCCATATTCCCGGAAGGATCGAACCTGCCCTCGTAATGTTTTTCGTTCACGGACGAAGGCCTCAGTACCGGGTGCCATTCATCCGGGTGCTGCAATACGATGCCTTCGCTTAAAAACCCCGCCCAAAGACTAAAAGAGCTGCTGATGGAAAGGATGCAGATCCGGCTGCGGCTAAGTAATAAGATGTCGAGAAGGTCCGCTTTCGGCGTCGCCACCTTGACAGACGGCAGCGAGAACAGCCGGGTCAGTTCCCCGGGCTCCGCATCCGTAAATACCGTGACCGGCAATTCCTTTCCGGCAGTTTCCCGTAAGGCTTCGATGGCGCGGACAAAAAATTCCTCCGGGGTCAGGGTCGATCCCCTTTTAAAATCCCCCCGCCGCACATGGATGCCGATAACGGGGGATTCCAGCGAATCGAGCTCGGTTCTCAGGGCGGGAAACAACATCCTGTGTATTTCCTCCCGGATCTCTTCCCGCCAGGGTCTCAATTCTTTAAAATAGTCGGCATCTGTAAAGAGCTTTTCGAAAATATAAAGGGTTTTCTGATCGGGTATCGAACCGGCTCTTTCCTCCTGTATCGAATCGAAGGCCGGCTCCGTCACCGACCGGGCCCGCAGCCTGAACAGGAAAAGGGAACTTCTTTTACGGAGGGAATCCTCTTTGAAAGTACCCAGGTATACTCTTTTCTTCTTTTCCAGCCTTAACCAGGCCCCGGCATTGATGCCCCACCAGGCGCTCACGAAGAGTTCCATCCCGTATTGGCGGGAAAACACAAATGCCCTGGCCCAAACCAGCATCTTATTGCCCAGCCCAGCGGCCGGCAAGCGTGCAAATACCTTACTGTTCTTTTGCATTATTCTTTTCCATACTCGTTATTCCGGCGGACATTATTCCGGCAGAAAGATCGCATCGCACCATAAGAGGAACCGATCGTTATAATAAGGATCGTAGATATCTTCCAGGTGGTACCCGAATTTTCCCAGCCAGGCGGCAATTTCGTAAAACAGGGGTTGTTCCTTGTATTGGTTCTTAAAATAGGCTTCGGTATAGATCAGCCCGATCTTTTTATCCCGGAGCAATGATGCAGCACCTTTGAGTATGGAAAGCTCGGAGCCCTGCGTATCCATTTTAAGAATGTCGATCTGCTCTATATGATTCTCCGAACAATATTCATCCAGGGTCAGGGTGTCGATCTGCGTGATATTCCGGGTGGCGACCATATTGTCGGAGCTGGCGCCGATCTTAGCGGGTTTCAGCAGAGAATTGGTATCGGCGCTTTGATTGACATAAAAATCGACCCGGCCTCTCTTATCCGACAGGGCAAAGGGGTTCAGGCGGATCGAAGGATCCTTGCCGAATTCCTCCCGAAAGCCGTTATGAAAATCCGGGAACGGTTCGAATGCATGAATGGCGGCGGAAGGGAAGAGGGCGCGATATTGCCGGGTCACATCGCCCCGGTTGGCGCCCACATCGAATATCGTCGCGGCCTTCCCGCCGGTTAATTTCTGCTGCACCTCAAAGGCGTTCGTCTTCCCGGACTCCCTGCCCAGTTTCTTCAGATAGCCCTTGCCATGCAGTTCCACGCCGAATTTTCCCAGCAATTTATTGACGAAGTTCTTACTGATCATCGTGCATCTTTTTTAAAATTTTGAAAGCAGGAAGCCTTCTCAGATAGCCTGGTCGAGCAGCTTTACCAATTGGCCCGTGGTATTTTCCGCGGAATAAGCATTGAAAGCGTTTTGGTTCACCTGTTCCGGTTTAAACGCCGCACAAAAGGATTTCCATATTTCAAACAACGGGGCGAAACCCGCCCGGATGGATTCCAGGTCTTTTTCCCCGTCGAAGGGAAGCACCAGGCCGGCGCCCGATTCCTGCAGGACCTCATTGGCGCTGCTGAGCCGGTGCAGGACCGCGAGGACCGGCTTATCGCTTAGCACGCCCTGGTAAACTTTCGAAGGCGTATAATGAGGCTCCGTGCTGCCCAGCACGAAGACGCCATCGGCGGATTGCAGATGGATCAACACATCCAGGTAGGGGATCCGGTCGGGATATTCTCTTACGATCGTTCCCCAGAGCCCGTATTGTTCGGCGATCTTCCGGATGCCATAGCGTTCATCTCCTTTTCCCGGTTTGCCGGTACCGACGAAATGGAAGCGGGTATTCCTAAAAGGTTCCGGGTTTTCCCGGATCGACTGAAAAATAGCTTTAAGCGGTTCTACCGCCCGGGGTAAAAAAGCGCCTGCATAGACCAGGTCGAGGGATCCGGACTCTTTCTCAAACAGGTAGGGCTGCAGGTCCAGTTCCCGGAGCTTCCGGTGGTCCAGTGGTTCTCCCCCGTAAGGCATGGCCCCGAACAGGCAGATTCCTTCCAGGTGCGGGTTGCGATCCCTCACTCCCTGGTAATAGCCTTCGGCCACGCCCGTGATCAGAGATGCTTTTTTAACGGCCACCGGTTCCAGGAGCGTGGCTATTTTAGAACTCCACCAGTGGCGGGAGAAGGTCTTGTCGGAACCCGGGAAATGATGGACCCAGGGATCTATGTAATCGATGCCGTAAGAGATGCCCGTAGATCCATGCAGCCATCTGCCCAGCAGGGCTGCGTAAAAAGAAGGAATGGGGATATATAAAAAATCGAATTTCTCTGTTTTTATCAGCCGGCGGGCCTTACGATATAACTGGAAAAACGCGCGGATGCCGATATCGCCGACCAGCCGGGGGCGGGTGACGGGAAAAGCCGATACCTTTTCTATTCTCAGGCCTTCAGGCAAGAGCTTCACCAGGTTCCAGTCCGGGGCCTCTTCATAGAATTTTTCATGAACGGTGAGGATGACGGGCTCCCAACCGAAAGCAGGCAGATGCCGCGCGAACAATCGGCTTCGATGCACGGCTGCCAGGTTCGATGGGGGGAAATGCGGCGATATGATAAGGATTTTTTTCATAACTCTTCGAGCAACGGGTACAGCTCGTCCATGATCCGGGGAAGGCCGGGTGCGGATTGGGCTATTTTGATAGAATTCGAATGTGCTTCTGCGATAGCGTCACGGTCGCCTGCTTTTTCGATGATCAGCCGGGCCATCTGTTCAGGGCCCGCGGCGTTGAGGATGGCCCCTGCGGACCAGCGATAGCCGCGGTTACCCGGAATGGTAGATATGACGGGCAGGCCCCATGCCAGGGCCTTCGCCAGTTTGGTGCTCACCCCCCTGGAATAATAAAAAACGGGATTCAGGAAAAACGACCAGCCGGCCACTTCTTTCTCCAGCGCTGCCGTCGGCAGGAAGCCCAGGTATTTAACAAAAGAGTATTGGGCTGCAATCGCGCGGCCCTGTTCTTCCGGGCCCCCGACAAGGCGAAGCTCGATAGAAGGACCCCCGTGATCCGGGTTAGCATACCCCCCCTGCTTCAATAGGGCCTCGCATAAACGCAGGATACCGCTTTTATTTGGCCAATGGCTGAGATCGCCGAAGAATCCGACGCGGTTCAATATGGGTTCGAAGGCCAGCGGAGAGAACGGGATGGTCCTCGGCACCATGAAGGTATGGCGGGCACCCAGCCAGTTTTCGATCTGCTCTTCTACCGGTGATACGCATAGGACCATATCGATACCCCGGAGTCGTAAGGAGGATTCTGCTTTCAGCAGGCTACCCAGGGCATAGGAANNAGAGGGCCCTTTTTAATGGGCCGGCCTGGTCTCCAAACCTCACCGTCTCATGCAGGAAATCCCCCGTCTCGTTCCCGTGCGAGCACAATATCACTTTTCTGGCGCTTGTTCTTCCTTCGGTGTCCATTACTTTTCCCTGGGTGTCCTCGCCGTTTTTTATAACCGAAGCGAAGCGCATCGCGTTGGTCATATTGATGAATACGAAACGGATATTATTTTCCAGCAGGACTCTATCGAGTTCCTGCCGGTAATCTTCTACCCGGTAGTCATCGTAGATATTCAGGCCGAGTTTCATCCGGATCCTTTNNAAGGAGGGTATGATGATACTTCACCCGGAAAAGGATCACCTCGAAACGGGTCTGCAGCAGGTCGATAAATTCCAGGGTGCACACCCTGACGCCGCCTTCCTTGCGGGTTTCGTCCAGGAACAATTCATGCGATATGAATAAAATTTTTTCCATTATTCGCGTATCAGTTCAAGGTATTGTTTGGCCACCACGCGGGTGTCGTAGCGGGCTTCGGCTTGCTTCCTGCATCCGGTCCTGTCTATGCCGTCAATCGCGCCGATGGCTGCAACCATTTCATCCAGGCTGTCTACGATGAGACCGGTCTTGCCGGGGTCGATGACTTCGGTGACGGAGCCCTTTCTAAAGCCGATGACGGGCGTGCCGCAGGCCATGGATTCTATCATCACGATCCCGAAGGGTTCGTTCCATTCGATGGCGAAAAGGAGGGCCCGTGCCCTTTGCAGGTAATAATCTTTCTGCTGGTCGTTAAGCGTGCCGAGGTAGACGATCCGTTCTCCGTCGATCAGCGGTTGGATCTCCTGGTCATAATAGAGACGCTCTTCCGCGAGTCCGGAAATATTCCCCCCGATCCATAGCTTCCGGCCGGCAGCCAGGACCGCTTTAATGGCCGTATGAAGGCCTTTAACCCGTTCGATCCTTCCCAGGAACATGAAGGGGGCATCGGGGGCGACTGCGGGATTCAGCGTATAGTCGGCAAAATCCAGCATGTTATAGACGGTGCTGCAACAATCTTTCAGTCCTGCCCGGTCGATCAGGTCCTGGCTGCATCCCGTAAAATATAGATTCTTATGCGGCAGGGAGAGGGAACGGCGAACATTGGAGGCCGTGATCTCCCGCTGGTAACTCATGATCTTTGCAAAAGGCTTGTTCAACAGGGGCAAAAAGTAGGCGAGTCTCCCGAAATCATGAATGAGATCATACTCTTTCGCGTGCGCATACAGGAATTTCCAGGCCCGGAAAACGTCTTTAATGCCTTCCGTTTTCTTTTTTGGAAAGACCTGGGTCCCATATACGAAGANNCCTGCCTTGTATATTCTTTCGCCAATAAATAAACGATTCGTTCGATCCCGCCGTAACCTACCGGGGGTACCGGTATGCCGGGATCGGCAATCAATAAGATCTTCATCCTGGTATTTTTAATGCTTCTGCTATTTTATCCTATGAGGGCTCCCGCAGCCTTGCATTTGCTTTTTCAAGATCGTATACGGCAAAATAATTCTCCCTCTCTTCCGTAAAAGATACCGGCAAAAGCCTGTTNNTATTGAGCTATCAAATCCAACAGGTCTTTGATAGATATGCCCGAATTGCTAAGCGTCTTATTGATTTCCAGTTGGAGGATCCCGATACGTCCTTCCGATAACGCCTCATGCGCTCCCTTTAATACTGCATATTCGAATCCTTCCACATCTATTTTCAGATAGGCGATCCGGCTAATAGACTGCTCCCGCATGTAGGTATCCAGCCTTTGGGCGGAAATCTTCACTGTATTGGTTTCTTCATCTTTCACGATATGGTTAAGCCTGTCCAGCCCGGTGGTAAAACTCAATATTCCGTCAATATCGCTCAATGCCGTCTTGTTTACCGCGATCAGTTTTTCGATCCTGTTATTAGATATGTTTGCGAGGAGCTTTGTGAAATTATCCTGGTCAGGTTCGAAAGCGTGTATTTTGCCCGGAGAAAGAATAAATTTGGACATCAACACTGAATAGGCAACAATATTTGCCCCGACATCCATGATCTGGTCGTCTTCCCTCACATATTTGCTTATAAGATTGAACTCTTCCCAATCCAAAATATAGTTATACATGATCCACATATTCTGAAGCGAATCATAGTCCATCAGAAGGGTCTTATCCCCCCAAATCCGGTATTTTATATTTTTCAGCTTTAACAACCTGATCAGCTTCCAGTATACGAAACGGTTCAAGGCAAAAAACGGATGCTTTTTATTATAGGGCGCATTAAAAAGAGAACGAATAGATTGGATCATACAATAGGAATTAGGCGTAAAGATAAGGTTGCTTATTCGCTGTAGCCGGCAGCTGGGCTGGATCTACCGGTTAGCTCTTTATATACCTTCATCGTCTGTCCGGCTACCCTGGTAAAAGAGGGGGGCTCCTGTGTATTCACGGTGAGCTGGTCTAATATTTCGGGTTGGTCGATCAGTCTCCGTATCTGTCTCCGCAGTGCTTCCACGTTATTGAAAGGGAATAAGAGTCCATTGATCCCATCCTTGACCTGTTCGGCGATGCCGTATACGTCGGAACCGATCACCGGTATGCCTGCGGCGAAAGCTTCCTGTATCACGAGGGGAGACATCTCGGAAAAGGTAGAAGGCAGGCAGAGGGCGTCATAGGTCGAAAGCAAGGGGATCAGCTGCTGCTGGCCGACCACTCCTTTCCATTTCACGTGGGTCCAGTTGCGGGAACGTTCTATACATTTCCGGTAATAGGCTTCGTCCACCGCCTGTCCGTATATATCCAATTCCAGTTCTTCCGGGCACATTTCCGCGATTGCATCGAGCAAGAGGTGCACTCCTTTAAAAGGGTCGATCCTCCCGATAAAGACCAGCCGCAGGGGGATCGGCTTTACGGGGTGCTCGTTTCCGGAGTGGCTCCCGGTGGGTTCCCTGCGATCGGGCACCTGTTTCCTGTTGACCGGTGAAGCGCTATAGGGCAGGCCCTGGGGAATGAAGGTCAGTTTGTTTTCGGGTACGCCATTGCGCTGGAGCATTCTTTTATACCATTCGGTGAGTACAATGATCCGGTCGAGGGAGGCGGTGGCCCGTTCCAGCCCTTTCTTGAGCTCATCGATAAAGAAAGGGAAGCCCAGCGCCGTACCCAGTTTGTTGTTCCAGTGATTGGTATTGATACGGGCCTTGTAAAAACGCATGGAAGCCCTGTAAATGATGGAGGCCGCCATCTTCTCCTGCAGGGTATCCTGTAGGGAGCAGCGGGCGCAACGATCCGCCCGGATGATCCCATCGCATAGTTCCCGGTCCATATACATCAATCTGCCTGTCCTGCAGGAATAGGCGGCGAGGTGCATGGTCATGACGGTCGGAATGCCCAGCGAACGCACCGACTCGATATGACGGACGGTGATGCCGTTTCCGGGGCCATATTCATGAAAATGCACCAGGTCCGGACTAATTGTCCCCACCATGGAAACAAAGGCCTTCAATCCATCCGGGGCACGCTGACCACTCAGCAAACTGCGGTCGACCAGGGTAGGTTCGGCATATAGGAGGACCCGGAGTCCATCGTATTCATATTCACCGGGCTGTGTCTTACCCAGGTTCGGGATGATCACCATCACCTCATGCCCGGCTTTTTGGAGTTCCTTAGACAACGCCCAGGCATAGATCTCCGTGCCGGCCTGACGCTGGGGGAGAAAATGATTGAGGCATTGAATGATTTTCATGGGATTATTTTTTACAGACGGCGATCAGTACGAAGGGGCCTTGCAGCCCTTCTTTATAAAACGTATCGATATCCTGATAATGCAAGATTTCAAAATCTACGGGTTGCTCCGGAAGGATGGCGTGTGAATGATGCCCCCGGAATGTCTTTTGGATCCATTTACCGAAACGGACAAAGGGATTCGAGTGGAGGATATTGAGTTCCGCCCGCATCTGTTCCCGGAGCTTACCGATCGGGGTATAGCGTTGCCCATATAATGCGATCCCGGTAAAACCTGCCTGATGGAGTAAGGCAAGCAATTCCAAG
>PLXD01000272.1 GCA_003151295.1 Chitinophagaceae bacterium
CCGGCAAGTATGGCATACTCCGTTTTCCCGGCAAATGCCTCGCTATGCACAGCGCAGACTACGATAGCCGTACCAGCTTCCGCCATCATTTTTGCGAAGGGCAGGCCGCTGGCAAGATAATGCAACATCTCCTGCTCCCGGATCACGATGAATTTCCAGGGGAACTTATGCACGGCTGCCGGTGCGGCCATGCCTGCCCGCAGGATCCGTTCAATATTCTCTTTATCGACTGGTTGCCCGGTATAATTCCGGACGCTCTTCCTCCCCAGGATGACGGAGAGGGTTTCAGGAATAGAGACGGTAGGCATAATTATCTTTTTTTTCAGGTGGAGGAATCTCTTGAGGTCTTTTCGGGTCCTTTTCGGGGAACGGTATTATTTCGGGTTCTTCCCGCGGGATTTCCGGGAAGGTGGGACCCGGAGATCCCGGCATTTCCGGTGGCCCGGAGGGCGGGATATCGGGTGGTTTCTTTTGCCCGCGTATACTCTTTTGTTTCATATTGCTCAATTTTCAGATAACACAAAGAAATGCGAAACCGGTTCTACTTATTATGATTTAGCTCAAGTTCTGGCTTGATGATAGTCATTGAGCAAGCTCATGCAAGCAGGTGACCTTTGTCTTCGATCGCGGCAGCATACCGGGATACATTTGACAGAAAGGGGGGAAAGCGATATGGATCGTCTGCGGGGGTTTCTATTTTTAGCATTTACGGTATTTTTATTACTTCCCGGGAAGATGCTGTTACCGGGAGGGGGATTTTCTGTTTATCCAATGACCGGAGAATTCCGGGAACCACAGACCATTACTATCTACCTGACCTTCGACGACGGTCCTTGTAAGGGGAGCGAAGAAGTGGACAGGCTGGCAACGCTCGACAGCGTTATGATCAATGTATTCGTCATAGGTCATGCCGCCCTGTCAAATGACAGCATGAAATTGTTATTTCTGCGCTATGAGAATAATCCGATGATCGAGATCGGGAATCATAGTTACAGCCATGCCAATCGAAAATACAGAAGATATTACGAGGATGCCGCTGCTGTACTGAAGGATTTTGCTATAAACAGGGATAGCCTGCACCTGGAAAATAATATTGCCCGTTTGCCTGGAAGGAATTACTGGAGGGTCGGTAACTGGCGGCAGGATGACATAGTCAATGGCAAAGAAGCCGCCGATTCGCTGGCGGCGCATGGGTACAGGATATTCGGCTGGGACCTGGAGTGGAGGTGCGATTCGGTTACTGGACTTTCAAGCCGGACCAGCCGTGAGATGATCGATCAGATGAATAGGCTGGTCGGTGAGGGGAGGACATTCCGTGCGGGCAATGTCGTTATACTTCTGCACGATCCGCAGTTGCAGAATGCCGGGTTCCGGGCGGAACTGCGGGATTTCATTAAAAGGGCAAAGGAATGGGGCAATTACCGGATCCGGCATCTGAGCAGTTATCCATCTGCTTCCTAGAACATCATATCCAGGGTTTCTTTCCGGTTTCTGAACTGGAAAGAATCGAACAGGGCGAGTGAGCCTAACATCCGGGTGAAGATCCCGATAAGCAGTGTGATGTCGTTGGCCCTGGCAAAAGGATCATAAACGATCAGCAGGCCGAACACAAATAAAAGCATGCCAATGACTGATATGAAATATTCACGTGTAAGCGATATTCCATACTTTTAAAGCTGAAGGCAATAAGCCCATGAAGCAATATTTCCGGTTTGCAAAGAAGTATAAAAAGGCATTTTTGCTCGCGCCGTTATTGGTGATCGTGGATGTGTTCTGCGAGATCGTGCAGCCCGAAATGATGTCAAGGATCGTCGACCTGGGCATACGGCAGAAGGATATCCCCTATATTCTCCGGACCGGTGGCCTGATGTTGGGACTTTCCCTGCTGGCCATCATAGGGAATGTAGGAAATATCTGGTATTCCTCGCAAGGATCCGTCGGATTTGTGACGGAATTGAGAAAAGGACTGTTCGGCAAGATCCAGGAATTCTCTTTTGCGAATATCGACCGGTTCAGTTCGGCATCCCTGGTGACCCGGCTCACGAATGATGTCAATATCCTCCAGCAGGTAGTGATGATGTCGCTGCGATTGCTCATACGGGGCCCGCTGATGCTGATATTCGCGGTGGTGATCGCCGTCGGGATCGCGCCAGGCCTGGGGCTTATCATCGCCATCGCCATCCCGGTATTGATGGTGAGCATATTTTTCCTGCTTCGCAAGGGCATTCCTTTTTTCATACAGATGCAGGGTAAGCTGGATAAGGTGAACGGGGCCGTCCAGGAAAATCTTATCAATGTCAGGGTGATCAAATCCTTTGTGCGCGAAGGCTTCGAGAAGAAGAAATTCGCCGTCAGCAATGAAGACCTGATGGCCATTTCAATAAGGGCTTCCTCCATTGTAGCGCTCATTATGCCGGTAATGCAGTTGGTGATGAATATTTCCATTGTGGCGATCGTATGGTTCGGCGGCAACAAGATCATGGCAGGCACACTGCAGGTAGGCCAGTTGATGTCTTTCATCAGTTATGTCACCCAGATCCTGATGTCGCTGATGATGCTGTCTGTAAGCGTTATGACGTTTTCCAGGGCCGGGGCTTCCTCCAAAAGGATCCTGGAGGTGCTGGATGCGGGGATAGATATTACGGATAGTCCCCAGGCCATTCGCGAGGACCGGAAGCCCGGGCTTGGGAAAGTGGAATTTATCGATGTCTCTTTCAAATACCATAGCGGCGGCGGGGAATACGTTCTGAAGAATATCAGCCTCACCGCCGAAGCAGGAGAGCGGGTAGCCGTTATCGGTGCGACTGGATCGGCCAAGAGTACACTGGTGCAGCTCATTCCCCGGCTCTATGATGCCACGGAAGGACAGGTGCTGGTGGATGGCGTGGACGTGCGGAATTATACCCTGCTCAACCTGCGCAATGGCGTGAGCATGGTATTACAGCAAAATGAATTGTTTTCAGGGACCATCCGGGATAACCTGAAATGGGGCAATCCCCTGGCCACGGAGGAAGAGATCATAGCCGCTGCCAGGGATGCCCAGGCCCATGAATTTATTCTCTCCTTTCCCGCGCAATATGATACCCTTCTAGGACAGGGCGGGGTGAATGTATCGGGAGGGCAAAAGCAACGCCTTTGCATCGCCCGGGCCATTCTGAAAAAACCGGCGATCCTGATATTGGATGACAGCACCAGTGCGGTGGATACCGCTACGGAAGCAGGAATCCGGGCAGCCCTCGACCGGCACCTGAAAAACACGACCACTTTTATCATCGCCCAGCGGATTGGCTCGATTATATCAGCCGATAAGATCATCATATTGGAAGAAGGGGCGATGATCGCCAGCGGGAGCCATGAGGAATTGATAAGGTCCAGCAAGGCATACCAGGAGATCTATTATTCACAACAGGAAAAGGAGGTCCCTGCAGTATGAGTCCTGTCACCAATACTAAACTGACTCCAGGGGGGTTACCCGGACGCAGGGGTGCCTTGTCGGTGGAAAAACCCCGGGAGGCCGGCAAGGTGATCCGCAAACTATGGGGAACTCTCCGGCAGCATCGTTCGCTACTGGCGCTGGTCTTACTCATGGTGATGCTGAATACAGGCGCCAACCTGTGCTGCTCCTACCTGCTGCGACCTATCATTAACGATACTATTATTCCCCGCAACCTGCCCGCGCTGGTGAAAATGGTCCTTTTACTGTTGGCCATCTACCTGACCGGTTCGGTTGCGGCCATCCTGCAGGCCCGGCTGATGGTGGTCGTGGCGCAAAGGACCGTGAGCGACCTGCGTGCTGACCTGTTCAGCCGCCTGCAATCGCTGCCCATCGGTTTTTTCGACAGGCAAAATCACGGTGACCTGATGAGCCGGTTCACCAATGATATGGATAATGTCAGCGAAACCCTGAATGACAGTATCACGCAATTATTTTCCAGCTCCATCACTTTGGCGGGCACTTTTGTACTGATGTGCTGGATCAGCCCCCTGCTGACGCTGATCACCCTGGTGGTGGTTCCTCTTATGCTTTGGCTGGCATCCCGGATCATCCGGAAAAGTAAAAACCTTTTCCTGGGGCAGCAGAACGCACTGGGGGTAGTGAATGGCTATATCGAAGAAATGATCAGCGGGCTAAAGGTCGTAAAGGTCTTCTGCCACGAGGAAGAGGCGGTAAAGGAATTTGAGAAGCTGAATGAAGATCTGCGTAAAAAAGCCACGCGGGCCCAGTTGTATTCGGGGATCATGATGCCCGTTATGCAAAACCTGAATACCATCAATTTCGCGATGACCGCTACAGTGGGCGGTCTTTTGTCCGTGTTAAGAGGATTGGATATCGGCGGCTTGGCGGCTTTTCTCCAGTATTCCCGCCAGTTCGCCAGACCGGTGAACGAAATTTCCAACCAGTTCAACAGCTTGCAGGCAGCCTTGGCGGGAGCTGAAAGGATCTTCCAGATCATGGAGGAAGTTCCGGAGCCGGCCGATAGCGACCAGGCGGTCGAACCCGGCCTTATCAGGGGCGAGGTCCTGTTCGAGCATGTCAATTTTGGGTATACGGCCGGGCAGACCATCCTGAAGGATATCTCTTTAGCGGCGAGTCCCGGGCAGAAGATCGCGCTGGTTGGATCTACCGGTGCCGGTAAAACGACGATCATGAATCTCCTTCCGAGGTTCTACGATATTCAGTCGGGGCGTATCCTGATCGATGGCATCGATATCCGGAATATCCGAAGGCATGCCCTCCGCCATCTGATGGCTATCGTCCTGCAGGATACCCATCTTTTCACCGGTA
>PLXD01000423.1 GCA_003151295.1 Chitinophagaceae bacterium
GCTTCGACGACGAAGGCCGCCAATATGACGAGAACGGGAATCTATTCAACTGGTGGTTGACTTCCGACGAGAAGAAATTCAACCAACGAAAAGGCTTTATCGTCCGCCAGTTCAATGAATTCAATCCGGTAGATACCCTTCATGTTAATGGAGAAATTACCCAAGGAGAGAATATCGCCGACCTCGGCGGCCTCGTCATCGGCCTCGATGCCTTTAAAAAATCCGCAGCTTTTAAAGAGCATAAAATCATCGGCAGTCTCACCCCCCTCCAACGTTTTTTTCTCGGCTATGCCTATTCCTGGACCTATGAGCAAAACCCGGAAAGCCTTGCCGCCGACCTCCTTAGCGACGTACATGCCCCTCCCCAGGATCGGGTCAACGGCCCCCTTGCCAATATCCCCGAATTCTACGAAACATTTAAAGTAAAAACGGGCGATAAAATGTATCGCCCGGATAGTCTGAGAGTAAGTATCTGGTAATTTTTATATGAACCGGTTGATCAGGTTCTCCAGGTATTCCTGGCGTCCGCTGAGGGTCTTCGGTTCCCCGTTGGCAATAGCGTATTCGCGCAGGTCTTCCAGAGAAAGCAGCCCCTTTTCGAAAACCGCCCCCTGCCCGCCGTCGAAACTGGCATAACGGTCCTTCCGGATCTTCTTGTACTCGGAACCCTGTAAGATGGCATCCGCGATGATCAGCGACCTTGCAAACGTATCTATTCCGCCGATATGGGCATGAAACAGGTCTTCGGGATCCGTGGAATTCCTTCTTCTCTTCGCATCGAAATTGATGCCCCCACCTTTAAAACCGCCACCTTCCAGGACGATCAGCATTGCCTCTGCCAACTCCGGGATATTAGTCGGGAACTGGTCGGTATCCCATCCGTTCTGGTAATCTCCACGGTTGGCATCCATCGATCCCAGTAATCCCGCATCGACCGCTACCTGCAACTCATGCGTGAAGGTATGACCGGCCAGGGTGGCATGGTTCACCTCGATGTTCAGCTTGAAATCCTGCAGCAGGTCGTACTGCCGGAGGAAACCGATCACGGTCGCACTGTCATAATCGTACTGATGCTTGGTTGGTTCACAGGGCTTAGGCTCGATGAAGAAGGTCCCGGTAAAACCGCGTTTACGCGCATAGTCTTTAGCGGTATGAAGGAACCGGGCCAGGTGCTCCTGTTCGCGTTTCATATTGGTATTCAACAGGCTCATATAGCCTTCCCGGCCTCCCCAGAATACATAATTCGTTCCTCCCAATGCGATGGTCGCATCGAGAGCGGCTTTCACCTGCGCCCCCGCATGGCTCAGCACATGAAAATCCGGGTTGGTCGCCGCTCCATTCATATAGCGCCTGTTGGAGAAGAGATTGGCCGTGGCCCATAATAATTTGACGCCGCTGTCCGTCTGTTTTTGTTTGGCATATTCGGTAAGGGCCTGCAATCTTTTCTCATTGTCCACTACATCGTTTGTATAGTCGACCACATCCACATCATGAAAACAGTAATAAGGAACATCCAGCTTGGTAATGAATTCAAAGGCGGCATCCATCTTATCCTTGGCACGGGCCACGGCATTGGTCTTCTCNNGAGATGGGTGGGCTCGCCGAAGGGATCCGCTCCATTACCACAGAACGAGTGCCAGTAAGCCACTGCAAAACGCAGATGGTCCTTCATGGTCTTCCCCGCCACCACTTTGCCGGCATCATACCACCGGTAGGCAAAAGGATTATCGGATCCCGGACCCTCGTATTTTATCTGGCCTATCCCTTTAAAATATTCTTTTTCTCCTGTTAAGACTGGCATATTTGATTGGTTTTCTGGTGAGTTTTTTATCTTATTAGTATCGATTAGCGTTTATTCGCGTTCTTAGCGTTCATTCACGTTCATTCACGTTATCAGCGTCTATTAGCGTCTTAATTAGCGTCTCCCTCCACCGCTGGTATAGTTCCTCATATCGCTGCACTGCATCCGGCTCGATCAGTTGCAAGGGCCTCATAGCCCGGAAGGCATCCTGCTCATCGAAGATCCCCGCACCGATACCGGCGCCCAGGGCGGCTCCTACACTCCCATCACAATCATATAACTCCACAGGGACCCGGGTGGCATTCACAAAGGCGAACGAAAATATACTGCTCAGGAACATATTGGCACGGCCCGCACGGATGACCGAAGGGTTCATCCCATTCTCACGCATGATATCCAGCCCATACCGGAATGCAAAGGCAATGCCCTCCTGACCCGCACGATAAAGATGAGCCATCCCATGCTTGTTCAGGTCGATACCCCGGATCTGTGCGCCGGGGATCCTGTTATTCAATATTCTTTCTGCGCCATTGCCGAAGGGAAAAACCGATAGTCCATCGCTGCCCGGGTCGATCCCGGCCGCATCCCTGTTCAGGGTCGCATAATCGGGTGCGATGCCGCCAAAACCGCCGAGATCCCTGATCCAGCGGTTAAGGATTCCCGTTCCATTGATACACAAAAGCACCCCGATCCTCTTATCTGCACTTGTATAGTTGACATGGGCAAAACTGTTGACACGGGACTGCGGATCATAGGTAAGCCGGTCGCTCACCCCATAGATCACGCCGGAGGTCCCAGCGGTCGCGGCGACTTCACCGGGCCTCAGCACATTCAGAGATAGGGCGTTATTGGGCTGGTCCCCGGCCTTATAGGTCACAGGAATTCCCTTTTTCAGGGATAGCAGCTGCGCCGCGGCTTCCGTCAACCCGCCATGTGAGGAGAATACAGGCTGCACGGAAGGGATCACCCCCTTGTCAAAACCGAAATAATCGAATACGTCATCCGATAACCGATCCTCGATAAAATCCCAGAATATTCCTTCCGAAAGGGCTGAAATGCTGGTAGTCGTTTCACCGGTCAGCTTCATCGCAATAAAATCGCCGGGCAGCAGGACCCTGGAAATTTTCGCGTAAACCGCCGGCTCCTTGTCTTTTACCCAGGCTAGCTTGGAAGCAGTGAAATTCCCCGGGGAGTTGAGCAGGTGCGCGAGGCTTTTTTCTTCCCCGATACTTTCAAAGGCCTTCTCCCCATAGGGCACGGCGCGGCTATCGCACCAGATGATACTGTCTCGCAGCACCCGCTGATCCTTATCCACGAGCACCAGGCCATGCATCTGGTAGGCGATGCCGATAGCAACAATTTTCCCCGGGTCATAGACGCCCGACGCATGGACCTTCAAAATGGTTTTTTGAACGCACTCCCACCAGGTCTCCGGCGACTGTTCGGCCCATCCGGGCTGTTTAGACAAAATAACCGATTCGTTTTCAGGATATTGTGCAGATGCCAGGGCTTGCCTTGTCTCCGCATCCACGATAGACACCTTGATGGATGAGGTGCCGACATCTAATCCTAATAGCAGCATGTTGATAAGTTGGTTTCCGGGGTCAAAAAATGACTTTTCCCGATCAAAAATTGATCCGGATTTAATATCTGATCAGGGCTGACCGACGCAAGCTCGCTATTTATTTTATTCATTACATACGTTTTACAATAAGCACCCATTAAAAATCAGGGTTAAATATACTTCTTTTTTGAATTGCAACCGATTGCATTTATCTTTTAGAAATGTGAATTTCGATAATTACATCATAGATTTGTAGATTTCCAATATGATCCCGAAAAAAGAGATAACAATTTACGATATCGCCAAGGCGCTGAATATCTCTCCGGCCACTGTGAGTCGGGGTTTGAAGGACCATCCTGCCATCAATATCAAGACCCGCAAGAAGATCATGGAGATGTCCAGGGAAATGGGATACCGGTCCAATCACTTCGCCAGCAATCTGCGGAAACAAAAAACCCAAACCATCGGCATCCTGGTCCATGAGCTAAACAGCCATTTCATCAGTTCGGTGCTGGCCGGCATTGAGAAAGTGACGGCGAACTCGGGCTACGACCTGATCATTGGGCACTCCTCCGAAGCCTACAAAAAGGAAGTATCCAATGCCTATAACCTGTTCCATAAGANNTATAAACAAGGGAATACCGGTCGTCTTTTTTGATCGCGTGGAGGACACCTCATACGGCACCCGGGTGGTCATCGATAATGTAAAAGCCGGTTTTGAAGCCACTGCACACCTCGCCGAACAGGGATGCAGGTATATTGCTCATATCACTGCCAATCTTACCCGCAATGTATATGCGGATCGCCTGAAAGGCTATCGGCTGGCTTTGGAAAAGTATGGCCTGGAGTATGATCCTGCACGGTTGCTGGTAGGCGATTTGACGGAAGACGCTGCCATTCGTGCCGCCGGCGATATCCTCAGGATGGATCCGCGGCCGGATGGAGTATTCATTACGAACGACTTTTGCGCCGCCGTTTTCATGCAAGCCATCAAGGAAGCAGGCATATCGGTGCCTGAGGAAATTGCCATTGTAGGATTTAATAATGATGTGATCGCTAAATTGATCCATCCCAAATTAACTACGATCGATTATCCGGGAGAAGAAATGGGAGACAGGGCTGCCAGAAGCCTGCTGGAGCAATTGTCGGGCGGCATTCCTGCAGGATTTCCCATCGGCAGTTCTTTGGTCGGCAGTTCTTTGGCCCTGACCGGCGGATCTCCGGTCGACGGTTCATGGGGTTCTTCAAAAACCATTGTCATTCCCTCTGAATTGGTCATCCGGGGATCTTCCCTAAGAAAACATTGACAATATAAATTACGATTCTTCCTTCCTGCCGGCGGCGCTTTTCTTGAGCAATTGTAACAACTCCTCCAGGACGATGGGCTTACTGATATAGTCATCCATTCCTGCACGGATACATTCTTCCCGATCGCCCTGCATGGCATTGGCAGTGAGGGCCACGATAACGGGTTGTTTAGTGAGGCGCTGACGGATCTGTCGCGTGGCCTCTAATCCATCCAACTCAGGCATCTGAACATCCATCAGGATCATATCATAATCTTTCATGCCGGTCGCGGCTACTGCTTCCTGCCCGTTCTCAACGGATTCCGGATCATACCCCAGGTTGTTGAGGACATGTACGATGAGACGCTGGTTGATCAGGTTGTCTTCCGCAACCAATATCCGCAGGGGGAATTGCAGGGAGAATCCTGTAGAGATCTTTCCTTTTGTATGTTTTTGTTCTGTTGCAAACCGCGCCTTCTCCCGCAGACTGTTAAGCACATGCCTGCAAAGGAGGGCCTGCTTGATGGGCTTGGTGAGAATGGAAGTAAATAGCTCCGGCCAATCATTTTCTTTTTCGGATCCGACCGAACTCAGCAGGATGATCGGTAGTTTACTATATCGCCCGCGTATTTGCTGGGCCAGCGCGATACCATCCATTTCGGGCATATGCCTGTCGGTAATGACCAGGTCTACACCGGGGTTGCGGGACAGTGCCTCCAGGGCCTCTTTACCCGATTGGACCAGGATGGGTGCCAGCTTCCATTGCTCCAACTGGTTTTTCAGGATCTCCCTGTTTGTGGGATTGTCGTCTGCAACCAGCACCTTCTTGCCTTCCAGCCCCGACATATTGCAACTGACATAATTCCGGATCGGCTGAACGCCAGGACGGGTAGTGATCGTAAAAGTGAAGGTCGTGCCCTCTCCTAATCTGCTCGTCACGGCAATATGCCCTCCCATGAGCGCGACCAGCTTCTCGCAAATAGCCAGGCCCAGGCCTGAACCGCCATATTTACGGGTAGTGGACGAGTCTACCTGTGAAAAAGATTTGAATAAGATCCCGATCTTATCCGCGGGAATACCGATGCCCGTATCCCGTACTTCGAAGCT
>PLXD01000288.1 GCA_003151295.1 Chitinophagaceae bacterium
CCTGTAAGATCCGTATTGCGGCATGGGATACTCACAGCACTCTCTTCCGATGCGCCGGTCGTAAAAGATTTTAATCCTTTTAAGGGCATGGAGGCGGCGATCACAAGAAGGGACAATGAAGGCAGGTTCATCGCAGAGGCAGAAGGCATCCGGATAGAAGAAGCCCTGGCAGCTTATACGGAATCTGCGGCAAAGATCAGTAATACGCCGGAGCTCGGATCGTTGCAGGCAGGCAAATTCGCCGACTTCATCATCCTTGACCGGGATCCGCTGGATACACCGGGTAGCCAACTTACCGGAATCAAAGTCCTCCAAACCTTTATCGGGGGGAAATGCGTCTGGTCCGTGTAACCTGATCCGTGTAACCTGGTCGGAATAATCCGATCGAATCAACTTTTTGAGCCGGGAGCCTCAATTGGCCTGCCGGATCCTTCCGTAAACAAATTCGATCCGTCAATCGTTTATCCTGTAATTATAATCGACTGATTTTCTGAGCATAGACTTATTTTTGCAAAGTCTTTGTAATTCCGCTTTTTAATTACCCATCAGATCGTTCAATCATGAAAAAGATCAATACATCAGGTAAAAGGATCATCATTATCGGAGCCGGGTTTGCAGGCTTGCAACTGGCAAGAGCGATGAATGGAACGGCTTATGAAGTGTTGCTCATTGACAGGCATAATTATCACCAGTTTCAGCCATTGATGTACCAGGTGGCTACGGCGCGCCTGGAGCCTTCCAGCATATCTTTCCCGCTTAGGAAGGTGTTCCAGTACTCAAAAAATGTCAATATCAGGGTCGCCGAGGTTCTGAAAGTGGAAACGACTTCGAAACTGATTCATACCTCCATCGGGGATTTCGATTATGATTACCTGGTAGTGTCATTCGGCTGCACGACCAATTATTTCGGCAATGCCAGGGTGCAGGCCAATTCCCTCCCCATGAAATCGGTTCCCCAGGCCATGGCCCTGCGCAACCGTATATTACAATCTTTCGAGGATGCTCTCTCCGCCAAACCGGAAGAACTGCAGGCCCTGATGAACTTTGTGATCGTTGGAGGAGGACCCACGGGCGTAGAGCTGGCCGGCGCCATGGCCGAAATGAAAAAAAATATATTGCCGAAGGATTATCCCGGCATCGATTTCAGCGAACTGGCCGTATACCTCCTTGAAGGTTCGCCCCATACGCTGAATGTCATGAGCGAGGCTTCGAAAAAGAAGTCCCAGCAATACCTTGAAGATCTGGGGGTAAAGGTGTTGACCAATACCGTTGTGGAGGATTATGACGGAGATACCGCCCAACTTCGGGGGGGGCAGGTGATCCGTACAAAGAACCTGATCTGGGCGGCAGGGGTGATCGGTAATGTATTGAGCGGGATGCCTACGGATACCATCGTGAAGAACAACCGGTTCAGGGTAGACCGTTATTGCGAAGTAGAAGGATTAAAGGATGTATATGCCGTCGGCGATATTGCGTATATGCCCACTCCGAAATACCCCACGGGCCACCCGCAACTGGCCAATGTCGCCATCAGCCAGGCAAAGTTCCTGGCACATAACTTTAAAAACAGGTTGAACGGGCTCCCCCTTCAGGAATTCGAGTATCATAACAAGGGATCCATGGCGACCGTGGGTAAGCGCAAGGCGGTGGTCGACTTGCCAAAATTCAGCTTCCACGGCCGGCTGGCCTGGCTGACCTGGATGTTCGTGCACCTGATGCTGATCCTGAGCGTTAAGAACAAACTGCTCATCTTCCTGAACTGGATGATGAGCTATTTCGCCAATGACTCTACCCTGCGACTGATGCTGCGGGCCGATCCCGAATCCTACCGGGTAAAGGTCGAAGAAGAGAAAACAGTTATGTAGCGCATAATTTCCTTATTTTTGTTTAGCATAATGCTTCTCTATGGCCGAAATCATCGTCGAATTAAAGCACGCTAATATCTACCAGGGCGAAAATCTCATCCTGCAGGATGTGAATATTACCATAAACAAAGGAGAGTTCGTATACCTCGTAGGGAAAACAGGGGCCGGTAAATCCAGTCTGCTGAAGACCTTATACGGAGACCTGCCTTTAAAGGATGGAGAAGGACAGGTAGCCGGTTTCAACCTCCGGGATATGGATTGGAAAAAAGTCCCTTACCTGCGAAGGACCCTGGGCGTCGTATTTCAGGATTTTCAGTTGCTGACCGACAGTAATGTGAATGACAACCTTAAATTCGTATTGCGGGCAACCGGTTGGAAGGACGAAAGGCTGATGGTTGAAAAGATCAATGACGTGCTGGATAAAGTCGGCCTGAAATCGAAAGGGTTCAAGATGCCCTTTGAAATGAGCGGCGGAGAACAACAACGTGTGGATATCGCCCGGGCTTTACTGAATTCTCCCAAGCTGATGCTCGCGGACGAACCTACCGGCAATCTCGATCCTGAGACTTCCGATGAGATCATGCAGTTGTTATTCCGGATCGGCAGGGACTATGGTACTTCGATTATTATGGCTACCCATAATTATATGGTGATCAATAAATATCCCGCACGCACGCTGAAGACGGAAAGAGGCCGTGTGCTGGATAATGCTACGATCTCTACCAACAACTAGGTTGTCGGATGATACGCTCATGTTCTTAAGACTTTGTTATATTCTCTAAGCTCTTGTTATGTTTTCCGGACTTTGCACCTGTTGCGCAACGTCGCTGGAACTTCGTCGGAGCATCGTTCCTTGCTCCTGCTCGTTCGTAACCTTCGCTTCACTCGGTTACGACCCATCCGCATGCAGGATTGATGGCGGGATGGTGATGGATGGGTGCTGCGGAGGCGTCGATTGCATCAACAGGCTTCAAGTCTGAAAGACATTCATAAGTCTGCGGAATTGCAGCATCGCCTCATTGCAAGAGGATCTCATTTCGAATGTCGGTCGTTATTAAATTACCCAATGCAGGTCTCGCCCAATCCGAGGGCGACAACGGTAATATATCGTGAGAGGTCGCCTTATCGAGCGAACCCATTTGCAATTACAAGATATAGCCCGGCAAACGCAAGACACAAAATCACGCTGTACGACTTCGCGAGGTACAGCGCCGACGCGATGTATTACCGGGAAACGAATTGAAACAGGACTCATAATAAAGTCTTTCGATATAGTTCCGGAAACCGAATTGCACCAGAACACCTGACAAAGTCTTTTGACATACAGGGATATACCAGGGGGTAATTCGAATGGCAGGCGTTATACTATGGACTGACCGGCCTTCTCACGGGTGGCTGCCAGATCCATTCAATAAGACGCCTGGCATTGCGCTCATTATTGAATTTGTTTTTCAATAAGGTTCCTCTTGCTTCCAATTCCCTGGTGGTAAAGGGCTGGTTGTACAGGCTGAGAATAAGTTGCCTGATGTCTTCCGCACCGGACGCCACATGACAGGCATCTTCCAGACCGCTGCATTTCACTGCTTCTTCATTGACCACACAATGCCGTCCGTTATAAAGAGCATTCAGCAATTTCAATTTTATCCCGGTGCAGTTGAAAGAGGGAAGGACATTGATCTGCGCCTTGGAGATCAGGTCCTGCATCTCTTCTTCTGTGGGATTGGCAATCAGGCAGGCTTGCGGATACCGGCCTACCAGTCGCTGAAGTCGCGCCGAAGGATTTTTACCGGTAATGACCAGTGGCACTTCAAGATACTTAAAGACTTTTTTCAACAGCCAGACGACGGCTTGCTCATTTTCGGCTACGGAAAGATTCCCATGATAGAGGCAGAAACAGCCATTTCCTTCTTTTCCGGAAGTGTCTTTGAAAGGGAGGAATACCGGCAACAGGAATATATGCTCCGCACCGAACTCCTGGCGATACAGATCGGTGTCCTGCTGCGATACGGACAGGATCAGGACCTTATTGGCGATTTGCTTTTCGTACTTGCGCAATAAATGGCTCTCGTGCCAGTAATAAAGCTTTCTGAACAGAGATCTCTCCGCAAGGTAGAGCTGCCGGTAATAGCGGTATTCCACGTTATGCAGGCGCAGAATGATATTTCTATCCTTAAATCGCTCATCATTCAACAGGTACGTGCAATGAATGCCTTCCAGGAGCACCGGGTAATCGTCAGCTAATAAATTCTCGACCAATTGACCGTTTGATCGCGAACAAACAATGTAGGGGAGCTTATGAGAAAATCCTTTATGTCCCTGGCAACGAGGGTAATAATTCACTTCGACGCAATAGTTATTCAATTCCGGCTGTTCCCCCCGTCCGTATTCAAAGCAATGCAGGTGGATTTGGATGCCTGCAGCAAAGAGGGAACTCATCTTGTAGAAAAGATCAAAAACGCCCCCATAATCCACCGGATAAGGCGTATCCAGGCAAACAATATGCAGGTGCTTGTCTTTCATCTATACTTAACTCATTTGTTCCTCAACTTGTTTAAAAATGTCTGTAACTATTTTGCTTTCTTTTTCCCAATTTAGTTCCAGCCGTAGTTTCCGGGTATTTTCCGACCATTTTTCCAGTTGGCGTTCATCCCCGAGCATTTCCCGGATGCGGTCAGCGATATGCTTCGGGTCGTGATTTTCAATAAAATCGCCGACCTGGTATTCATTCACGATCTTTTCCAGTTCCACCAGGCGGCTCACTAACACCGGTACGCCGCAATGCAGATAATCGAAGATCTTATTCGGCAGGCCGTACAGGTGGTTAATATTCGTGGGTTTGTCGAGTGATAACCCGAGATGAGCCTGCCGGGTAACGGCGCGGAGTATTTCAAAAGGCTGCTTCGGGAGGATCGTGATCCTGTCCGTTAATGCCTGATCGTTGACCAGGGTAACGATCTGATCGAAAATATCGCCGCCGCCGATGATCAGGAGATGGAATTGCCCGGGATCCAGGTATTGCATCGACAGCACCAGTTCTTCCACCCCTCTCTCCGGATTGATGCCCGCTCCCTGGAACAGCAAAATTTTTCTATCGTGCGGGATCTTATTTTGAATGGCGGTCGGCAGTAGGGCGCCGGATTCCTCCACTTGCAGATAAGGCACATTACGGACCGCCTTCAGCTCTTTTTGATAATCCTTCCTGTACAATTCGCAAAAGGAATCGCAGATCGTATAGATATGCTGAACCTTTGGAAAAATAAAAGCCTCGATGGCCTGCCATACTTTTTTAACAAAGGGTCTGCCCGCAAGTTCCGGCATGCCCAGGAAGTATTCGTGTGTATCATATACCAAGGGCTTTCCCCGGATCCGGGATGCGAGATAACAGGCAGGCATTACATCCAGGTCATTGCCTAAAATCCTATCCGTTCGCATGAACAGGAGCCGGAAAAAAGTTCGCAGGTTGAACTCCGCATAAAAAAAAATCTTTTTCTGAAACAGCATCGTAATGCGGCGAGCCGTATACGTTCTTGCCGAAAGAGGCAGGCTCTTGCTTTTTTTAGACCCGATCAGGGTGATCAAATGACCATTCTCCTGCAGGGTCCGGCAGACCTTATGCACCCGTTGGTCGGTGACCAGGTCAGATATTACGACAACGACAATCCGTTTAGCGNNGACTTAACCCCTTAAAAAATTAAAAGGCCGAAAGCAGGATTTCGCTGATCTTCCCGGCAGCATTGCCATCGCCGAAAATACCCGTTTCGAAAGGCTTGTCACTTTCCAGGAGGAGCTTTGTTTTTTCTATGATCTCTGTTGTCACGGCTCCTGTCGGCAGACAGTTCCCGTGCAGGAAAATTTCCGGCCAGAAAGGGTTCTTCATGACGACCAGGGCTGGCTTGCTGAAAAAGAAGGCTTCCCTGGACAGGCCGCCACTATCGGTAATCACCGCCCGGCAGGCATGTAATAATCCAAGCATATCGAAGTAGCCCAGGGGAGGGGCCGTGATAAAATCAACGGGTATCCGGTGTGCGTCCAATGCCTTCCTCGTTTTCGGATGGACCGGAAAAATAACCGGCAGGGTACGGTGAAGGATATTCAGGGCTCCGGTGATACTACGCAGGATTTCTATGTTTTCCGTATTCTCTGCCCGGTGAATGGTAGCCAGGATAAAAGGAGCATCCCCGGGATTAAGCGCAGTAAGGGGGGGCTGCAAGACTTTTTCCCTGAAAAGCAACGCGGCATCATACATAAGGATGCCTGTATTGAAGATTCGGGAAGGGATGGTCCCGCCTCCGAACCCTTCCTTGCGAAGATTTTCCAAGCCTAGCCAGGTGCAGGCGAAATTCAGGTCGGACATCCGGTCGGTTAGGTACCGGTTGGATTCCTCCGGCATATCCTCCTTGCCCGTTCGGATCCCGGCTTCGATATGGGCCAGGGGAATATTCCTTTTTTTAGCCGCCAGGGCGCCGGCAAGCGTCGTATTCGTGTCGCCGTAGACCACCACGCAGGCGGGTTTANNATGCGGCAGGCTATGGATCTGTAGCAGATGGTCGGGCCCGGGTATGGACAGCTCCCGGAAGAATACACCCGACATATTGCTGTCAAAATGCTGGCCGGTATGAATGATCAGGCTGGCATCCTTCCTCATTTTTTCCAGCTCCCGGTGCAACAGGGCTAATTTGATGAATTGGGGGCGGTTGCCTACGATATGTACAATTTTCATAAATAAATGTATATGTTACCGGGTTTGCTTTGCGCGGCCAGCCCGATCTTTTCGATGAGGACGACGGTTTGGGCGGCCTCACCCGCCGAAGGAAGGTCATAGGGAAGTCCCCGCAATGCTTTGACCAGTTCCTCATATACCTTATCGTGGTTGCTCATCGACCCCCGGTAAAAACCGTATTCATTGGCAGGACGGGATGCCGGAAGGGGCGGGGATTCCATCCCTTCCACGAAAAAATATTCCAGTTCATTGAGGTATTGCCCGCCGATCTTTACAGTGCCTTTTTCTCCAAACACCGTAATAGAGCCTTCCATATTCTGATCATAGGAAGTGATGGTATAATGCAGGGTGCCGATGGCGCCGTTTTTCATCTGCAGGATCACGCACCCGGTATCCTCTCCCTTCAGCACACCCTGTCGTAGGAAATTGCCCTGGTAGGCTCCAGCCGTCTGCAGGTCTCCGAGCAGCCAATATAACAGGTCGATAAAATGGCTGAACTGTGTGAAGAGGATCCCCCCGTCCAGCTCTTTTATACCCCGCCAACCGCTGGTGCTGTAATAGGAGAGGGGACGGTTCCAGAAACAATTGACCTGGAAGGAATGGATCTTTCCCAGCCGGTCTTCCGCCAGCAGGCGTTGTAATAGCCGGACCGGAGGATTAAAACGGTTCTGCTTGACGATGAATAGCCGGCGGCTCATTTTATCGGCGCTGGCGATCATAGCGGCTGCATCCGAACTGCGAATGCTCATGGGCTTTTCGCAGAGTACATGCCATCCGGCTTCAAGGGCTGCTATGCTTTGCGAGGCATGCAAATAGTTCGGTGTGCAGATCACGGCCACATCGATGCTTCCTGGCGCTTCCGAATCCAGCAGCTTGTCCAGTCCGGCATAGGTTCTCGCTCCATAGCGGTTGGCGAGATCGGTTGTCTTTTCGGCGATGGGGTCGCAGACCGCCACCAGGGATCCACAACGGACTATCTGTTCGGCATGCCGGTTGCCGATATGGCCGCAACCAACCAGGGCGAATCGTATCTTATCAGCGGTCTCCGGTTCGTGATTCATAGTTTTTAAATTTCCAGGGATGGGATCTATTGACCCATCTTACTGACCCGGTTGTCTTTCAACAGGTATTCGCTCCCGCTTTCCGGGCATACGGCCTTGCCGGCGGCGTCGAAATGCAGGCGATGACCATACTCGCTGACCCAGCCCATTTGCCTGGCCGGGTTGCCGGTCACCAGGGAATAAGGTGCGACGGGTCGGGTCACCACCGCACCTGCTCCTATAAAAGCATATTCGCCGATATCGTTTCCGCAGATAACGGTAGCATTTGCGCCGATCGTAGCGCCTTTTCTGACGATTGTTTTGCGAAACTGGTCCTTCCGGGGAATCGCGCTTCGGGGATTAATGACATTGGTAAAGACCATCGAAGGTCCCAAAAAGACATCATCTTCGCAGAGGACCCCGGTATACAGGGACACATTATTCTGTACTTTTACGTTATTTCCCAGGATCACCCCTTTACCCACCATGACATTCTGCCCAATAATACAGTCCTCCCCGACGATACTTCCGGCCATAATATGCGAAAAATGCCAGATCTTTGTACCGGTGCCGATGGAGCACCCCTTATCTATCACAGCCGTGTCGTGGGCAAAATGGTTCATATGAATGGTTCGGGGTATCGCTTGTTTAAGGGTCAATATTAAATATTTTAGCAGAGATATTCATTATTTTCCCCAGAAAAAAAGGTGGGTCCTTTTATCTTTATAAACATTTTTACCATACCTTTGCCGCCGAAATTAGCAGAATTTTCATTTGGATGTTTTTATTAAAAAAATTGAGATGCCTTATTTGACACAAGAAAAAAAAGCAAGTTTTTTTGCAGATTTTGGTGGTAAAGCTACCAATACGGGTTCCATTGAAGGACAGATTGCTTTATTAACAGAGCGTATCAACCGCATTTCTGAACATTTGCAAGCCAACAAAAAAGATTTCTCCACCCACCGCGGTTTAATGCAATTGGTCGGTAAAAGAAAACGTTTGCTGACCTACCTGAGCAAGCACAACCTGCAGGGCTATCGCCAACTGATCGAAAAACTCGGACTCAGAAAATAAATCATTATGCATATGAATACAATTCCCAACTGACACTCCGGTTGGGAATCGTTTTTTCTGTATGGAATGATTTTATTGGTTTTATATACATTTTTTAACCACGAATTGCGGTTTTGCTATCCGTTCCTACCTAAGTGATCTAGTGATCCGTGATTCAATAAAGACGAACAGCTATATGCTTTCACAACCAATCAGTGTAACATTCGATATAGGTGGCGGCCGGATGGTCACTATCGAAACGGGTAAGCTGGCACGCCAGGCCGACGGCGCAGTTACCGTGCGCCAGGGTAATTGCATCATTCTGGCCACCGTAGTAGCCAATAAGGATCCGAAGGAAGGACAGGACTTCTTTCCGCTATCCGTGGATTACCAGGAGAAATTCGCATCGGCGGGCCGTATCCCCGGTTCTTTCTTTAAAAGAGAAGCCAGGCTGAATGACTATGAGATATTGACAAGCCGCCTGATCGACCGCGCACTCCGTCCCTTGTTCCCGGAAGATTACCTGTGTGAAGTGCAGGTATTGGTGACCCTGGTGTCCAGCGATTTCGAAGTCATGCCGGATGCACTTGCCTGTCTCGCTGCTTCGGCTGCACTGGCCGTCTCCGATATTCCCATTAAAGAGATCATCAGCGAAGTAAGGATAGGCCGCGTGGATGGCAACCTCGTTGTAAATCCCAGCCGTACCGAACTCGAAAAGGCAGATATGGAATTCATTATCGCCGCTACCGACAAGAACCTGATGATGGTGGAAGGCAAGGCGGCTGAATGCGGGGAAGAAGACCTGGTAAAAGCTTTGGAAATAGCGCATGATGCTATCCGTATTCATATCAAGGCGCAGCAGGAATTGAGGACGAAAGCAGGTGTCGCCGGTAAAAGGGACTACAAGAAACCTGAACACAATGAAGAGATACTGCAAAAAGTCACCTCCTTCGCAAAGGATAAGGTATACGAAATCTCCAAAAGCGCAAGCAGCAAGCACGTACGCAGCGATGCATACAGCAAACTGAAGGACGAGCTGATCGCCAGTCTGGGCGAAGCGCCTTCCGATAGCGACAAGAAATTCGTCAAGAAATACTACGAAGACCTGAAATGGGAAGTCGTACGTAATATGATCGTGGACGACCGCACCCGCCTCGACGGCCGTTCCCTCGACCAGGTCCGTCCGCTGGCCATGGAGATCGATCCGCTGCCCACTCCCCACGGTTCCGCCTTGTTCACCAGGGGAGAGACCCAATCGCTGACTACCGTTACCCTGGGCACCCCCCTGGATGAAGTGCTGGTCGAAAGCGCTGCCAAATCCTACGACTCGAAATTCTTCTTACATTATAATTTCCCGCCATTCAGTACCGGAGAGGTCAAAATGATGAGGGGCCAGAGCCGCCGCGAAGTCGGTCACGGTAACCTCGCTATGCGTTCCCTGAAGCAACTGATGCCGGGTAACGATTATCCCTATACGGTTCGCGTGGTGAGCGATATTCTCGAATCCAACGGATCTTCGTCCATGGCTACGGTTTGTGCCGGCAGCCTTGCCCTGATGGACGCCGGCGTCCCTTTCCCCAAACACGTGAGCGGGGTGGCAATGGGCCTGATCACCCGGCCTTCCGATGGGAAATATGCTATCCTTACGGATATTCTCGGTGATGAAGATCACCTGGGCGATATGGACTTTAAAGTGTGCGGAACAGCGGATGGTATTACCGCCTGCCAGATGG
>PLXD01000385.1 GCA_003151295.1 Chitinophagaceae bacterium
AGGTTAGCATCTACATAAGGTCCTTTTCTTATTGAACGAGCCATTTTTTATAGACTTAATTTTTTATTTATATTTACCACTTAACTTCTTACCATTCTTCCTTTGGATAATCAGCTTATTTGATGCTTTATTCGTGTCACGTGTTTTGAGACCCTTAGCATACGTACCCTTGCGGCTGCGCGGGTGGCCACCTGATGCACGGCCCTCACCACCACCCATCGGGTGATCTACCGGGTTCATCGCAACACCACGGACCCTCGGGCGAATGCCTCTCCAAACGTTACGACCGGCCTTACCCATGCTCTGCAGGCTATGATCGCTGTTCGATACTACCCCTACGGTAGCATAACAGTTGATCAGCACTTTCCTCAACTCACCGGAAGGCATTTTCAACACGGCGTATTTTTCTTCCTTATTCGTCAACTGAGCAGAAGTACCGGCGCTACGAACCAGCTTACCACCCTGCCCGGGTTGCATTTCGATATTATGAACATTGGTACCCAATGGCATATTCTTCAACAACAATGCATTTCCTACTTCAGGCACCGCATTGTCACCGGACTTAACGGTAGTACCTACCTGCAGACCCTGGGGAGCCAGGATATATCTTTTCTCACCGTCGGCATAATGCACCAGCGCGATGAAAGCTGTACGATACGGATCATATTCGATAGAAGCGATAGTACCGGGAACCTCTTTCTTGTTCCGCTTGAAATCGATGATACGATACATCTTCTTATGTCCGCCACCCCTGTAACGCATGGCCCTTCTACCCTGGTAGTTTCGGCCGGCCGTAGACTTCACTTTCTCCAGCAGGCTTTTCTCCGGCTGGTCTGTCGTGATCTCTGCATACGCATTTCCGATTCTCCATCTGGTCCCTGCCGTAATCGGTTTATATTTTTTCAGTGCCATTGTTCTGCTCTTATTAATTAAAAAAATTTGTCAATCCTTTGCGGCGTCTGACGCGCCATTACTTTTATTACTCTTCCGGACATTTTCAACGCTCACTCCTCCCTTACGGGGAGGGGCTTAGATACTCGCGTACAGGTCGATCGTCTCCCCTTCCGCTACGGTCACCAGCGCTTTCTTGAAAGCGGGTTTCCTGCCCTGAACATACCCTGCTTTTGTAAAGCGGGTCTTGTTCTTACCAGGCACTACGGCCGTATTCACATCTACCACGGTTACCCCGTAAAAATCTTCCACGGCCTTTTTGATCTCCAGCTTATTAGCCTTACGATTGACCCGGAAAGCATATCTCCTCAGCTTTTCCTGCTGGGCATTTGCCTTTTCCGTCAGTATGGGTTTCACTAAAACTTCAGAGAGTTTCATATAAACTTTTTAAACTATTATCAAACAACTTTACTCGATTCCTTCTTCCTATACTTCCACTGTTTCTTCAGAGAAGACCTTGGCGGCAGTCTCGGATAAAACCAGCACATCGGCATTCACAATATCATAAGTATTGACATCGGCCAGGATCGAACCTTCGACAGATTCCACATTGCGGAAACTCAGGTACAGGTTGTCATCATACTCGGGCAATATGAAGAGGGTCTTCTTACCNNCAGGTTCAGGCTCTTCAGCACGTCTACGAACTGTTTGGTCTTGGGAGCGTCCAGCTTGATATCTTCCACGATCACGATGGCGTTGCCTTTTGCCTTATGGGCCAGGGCGGACATCTTAGCCAGATCCTTCACCTTACGGTTCAATTTGATATCGTAGCCATGAGGTTTAGGTCCGAAGACGGTACCACCGCCTTTATAAAGGGGGTTACGCAGGTTGCCCTTACGGCTACCGCCCGTACCCTTCTGACGATGCAGCTTCTTACTGGAACCCTGCACTTCCGCGCGGGTCTTTACCTTGTGCGTACCCTGACGCTGTGAAGCCAGGTATTGCTTTACCGCGAGATAGATCACATGATCATTCGGCTCGATACCGAAAATGTCTTCCGGTAATTCAACCTTTCTGCCGGTCGCCTTTCCTTGTATATTTAAAACGTCTACTTGCATTTTACTTCTATTAAAAGTTACTTTACTTCTGAATGAAAACAATAGAACCGATATGACCGGGAATGGATCCACCCACCAATATATAATTCTTGTCGGCGAATATTTTAACGACTTTCAAACCCTTCACCTTTACACGATCGCAACCCATACGGCCGGCCATACGAACACCCTTCATAACGCGGGAAGCGTCGGAAGAGTTACCGAGAGAACCCGGGGCGCGCTGACGATCATGCTGACCGTGTGACTGCTGACCTACCCCATGAAAACCATGGCGCTTTACGACACCCTGAAAGCCTTTTCCTTTCGAAGTGCCTACCACCTCGACCTTGTCGCCTTCGGCGAAAATGTCTACGGTAATGGATTCACCGAGATTCTTTGCTATGGAATAATTGCGGAATTCTTTTACGAACTGTTTGGGAGAAGTGTTGGACTTGGCGAAGTGATTTTTTTCTGCTGCAGTGGTGTGCTTTTCTTTCTTTTCGCCGAATGCTAATTGAAGGGAAGTGTAACCGTCTGAATCTTGTGTCTTTACCTGTGTTACAACACAGGGACCGGCTTCAATGATCGTACAAGCGTGTTGCTTGCCGTCAGGAGTGAAGATGCTGGTCATCCCGATCTTTTTTCCAATAATACCTTTCATTTCATGTTATTTTATGCCATCGGGTATAAGGACAACCACTTGACATACCGTATTAGCGTGACGGCATCGGTCAAAGATTTCAATCCCACGTTTGCAGCCGACCTTTTCTTTTTGCCTTCCTTGTCCCGCTTTCGGGATCCGGGTTGGCAGAAGTACCGGCAGTAAACAAACCCTGAATGGCTTGTTCATATGTACCCTGACCTTTCAGATCAGAGAATTTACTTAGTTTTCCCCCCCTTGCACGCCGCGAGGCGAACCGGGGTCTGTTATTTTGATCCAGCGCTATTTTGTTCCGTAACACCACATCGCTTGGAGCGAGGCCCGATGGCCGGAAGTTTATAGATGGACATGTAAAGAACTTTTTTTAAGGCTTCCCATCCCGCTGGGGCGGGACTGGATACTCATCAGGCTTTGATTTCAACATCCACCCCGGAAGGCAGATCCAGCTTAGACAGCGCATCCACGGTCCTCGAAGAGGAAGTATAGATGTCCAACAGGCGCTTGTGTGTGTGCAACTGGAACTGCTCACGGGCCTTCTTATTTACGTGCGGTGAACGCAGAACGGTGAAGATCTTCTTTCTTGTAGGCAATGGAATGGGTCCTGTTACCACGGCACCTGTGCTGCGCACTGTTTTTACGATCTTTTCGGCAGATTTATCCACCAGATTGTGATCGTACGACTGTAATTTGATTCTGATTCGTTGAGACATAAGCCAAATACCATTTTTCGAATGGGGATGCAAAGGTATGGGTTAGTTCTTTATTGACAAAAGAATTTAGATATTTTTTTGCCGAAAGAGCCGCAAATTGATGATAAAAATCCTCTCCCGATCGTAATGAATCCCCTATTCTCCATTTAATGCAGGTTTGAAAGCGTACATCGTCTGTATCGTTTGCGAACAATTCGCTTCCATTAAATACACACAAAATTATGACAATCAATTATTTATAAATTGGACATGCTTTTTGCACTGAATAATTCCGCAAAATTACAGATTATGCCCTACAACTCCCTCGGCTACCTGACCCGCAGACTTTGGAAGACCCGGAAATTCTCCTTCCTGAATATCTTTGGCCAGGCCGTGGGGATCGGCAGCGCCCAGGCGATCTTTCTGGTCATCCGTTACGAAACAGGATTCGATCGCTTCTATACGAACACTGGGCGGATATACAGGATCACCACTTCCTTGAAATCGACGTCCGGGGAGATCGATTATGAAGGCTGCACGCCCCTTCCTCTTCCTGCCGCCATGCATCGGGAATTCCCCCAATTGCAGGAAGTGGGCTCCCTCTGGGCATTGTATCAGGCCAAATTCGCCGTCCCGGCAAAACCCGGATTGCCGGATAAAAAATTCATGGAACGGACCGGCGCCTTCTATACCGA
>PLXD01000115.1 GCA_003151295.1 Chitinophagaceae bacterium
CTTGCTCCTCTTAGTGGTATCTCCCTGAAGGACTTCCGTTTTCGTGATCCCGTAAGTTGACCTGAGGGCCCCACCCTCATTCTTTACGGATAGGATCGTATAGGTATTCCGGGTCTTTTTTGTCGTTTTGTACGAATCGGGATTATTGTCTTTTCCGGGCAGGGTGACGTCGAATACCTGCACCTCCGTCACGAACACGAATTGCTTGCCCTGGTGGAAAAGAGCAGAACCCGAACAGGATTGGGCATTAAGGGGTTGCTTACTCAGGAAAGCCAGTAAGACGGCGGATACAAAGAACAATTTCATTTTTTCTATTTAATAAAAGTCAATACTCTAATACAATCCGCAATACCGCCCTCGGCCCCGTGCTTCCTTCCACGCTAGGACCCATGATGGGAGCGCCTGAAATGTTCCCGGCTTGGGGGATTTCCCGGCACGGCATTGGTTATTGTTACCATCATTACTTCCAGCAGAAGGGCAAGAGCCATACATCGTATGGCCTGCTTACCAATGAATAGGTTCATATTAATTTACAGTTTTAAATTTGATTATATATATAACTTATACAATATTACCGATACCCAGGAATTTCTATTGCCGGGGTACGGACCTTTTAGCTTATTTTGTAACTCTTATCCTGTTTATATCTCATTATACGATTTATACCCTTTTTCCGATTTATATTCTTTATCTGATTTTGTATCCCGGCTCAAAAATTGGTTAAAAAAATCAGATGGGGAATCCGTGATCGACAAACGCTCAATAAAATCTATAGAATGAACAGGTCGCTGAAAACTNNAAAACTACATGCTCCTGCCTGGTGGTGGACGATTATGAGTTAGACCGGCTTACCATCCTGGCACATCTGCGCAAACATCCCTTTATAGAGGTAGCAGGGGTATACGACAGTGGGGAAAAGGCGATGGATCATTTGCAGAAAGAGCCGGTGAAACTGCTTTTTTTAGATATAGACATGCCCGGGATCAGCGGGCTGGAATTACGCTTCCGTTTTATGGATATTCCCGCCTGTATCTTTATCACCGCTTACCCCGATTATGCAGTGGAAGCCTTCGATGCGGCAGCTTTGGACTTCCTCATAAAACCCATCAGCGGCGACCGTTTCGACAAGACCATCCAACGCATCAGGGAATATTTTGAGATCAGGGAGAAAGCCGACCTGTTTGAACATAGTTTAGGCACTGACACTATTTTTATTAAGGAGGGCCATGACAAAACAAAAGTGAAACTGCATGATATCTTATACCTCGAGGCCCTCAGGGATTATACCAAGATCGTTACCCCTGAAAAAAAATATCATGTGCTCACGACGCTTGGCAATCTGTTGAACGAAGAAGAGTTCCGCTCCTTTATCCGCATACACCGGAGTTTTGCCGTTCAAAAGCACTACGTAAAAAAGTTGGATACGAAAAATGTGTACCTGGAAAATATCAGCCTCCCGCTTGGCAAAACTTACAAAAACAATATTGAAACGATTTTTCAATAACCCGGCCGCCGGGTTCCCCCTTTACGGTGATCCTCTGCCAATGCCAAACTGATCGCCCGCTCTTACCAGGCTTCGCCCCGCAAACTGTACTTCGACCATTTTCTCGCTTTGTACCATCGCCCCTGTTTCATCCCGGAGGGAAGCGACGATCTTCTTCATTTTCACGTCAATGATATCCCCGGTGGAAGGCATGGCATATTGTCCGTCAACGCTGAAAGTGATCCATCCAGGCTGATCGCTGAGCTTAATGGAGCCGGTCTGCAGGGGCTCCTTTTTACGAACATCGAAAATATGGATCGATTCATTGAATGCGTCTGCCAGCCAGATCTCCTGCTCATCGGGTGTCAGGCCGATCCCATGGCTGGGGCATCCATGTCTTTTCACCGGGCCTGTATGAAATCCCTGTACTTCGATATGGGCCGTTTTTTTACCCGTCTGCAGATCCCCGATCTCAAATCCCAACAGGCTGTCCACATTGACGAAGCAACGGCTCTGCCGGGCATCGATCGTGAAAGGGCGGATATGATTGGCAAATGGACCTACTTCCGAAGCGATGCGATGATCGGAGGTATTCACAATCGTTAGATAGTCGGACCTTAGCCCTTCCAGGTATACTTTTTTGCCGTCCGGTCCATAAATGGTATTGTGGGATCCGGAATGAGTGACGACATTATGAAGCACAGTCCCGGTTTTTGCATCCAACACTTTCCAATCATCCCCTTCAAAGGATGGAAGATAAATCGTCCTGCCATCCGGGGAAATGGATAACCGGTCACATCCTTTCTCATAAGACTTCTCCCAAACCTGCTTCTCCGTGAGCAGGTCTATACACTGCACGGTCTGAATGGTGCTGATATAAATACAATGCGTGTACAGGCTGACCGCAATGCCTTTGACATTAGAAGGCTGCCCCCTGTCATCCAGTCCGCTCGTGGCAATCCTTTTAATGAATTTAAAATGATCGTCCATATCGAAGACCAGCAGACCATGACCTCCGTACTCCAGGTAATTGCGGACCCCCGGTACGGCAACGTAGAGATAACGATGAACAGGCAAATTTCCCCCTAATAGCGCAAACCGCGCGCCGCTGAGACCGATCGTCAACAAGATCAGGGCGATCATTGACTTCCTGGCAAGAGAATTATTCCCGGTAAAATTCTGATAGGACATTAAGTGATGGTATTTACAGTGCCGATTCTTACAGTGATGCTATTTCGAAAACCCCAAAAAGTTAATAAAAATATCCCGAACTGCAATATTAAAAAATACAATCATCTGACCGGTCCCGACTGATACCTTTTTATCCAACTCTCGTCAATATCGGCGGCTATTCCAAACGGCTGCACAAAATGTCTTACATTAAATCCATTAAATGATTGCAAAATGTCAACAGCGAAACTCATCCTTCTCTGCACAATATTGTCTTTCTCCTTTGCTGCAAAAACCGCGATTGCAAAGCCGAAAATTACCAATACGGTAAATGACGGGGGACCGCTCCCCGAGATCCTCCTCATCCACAGTAATGCAGACACGATTGGTCTTTATGACAAATTCGAGATGGGTCTGAACCTGAAAGCAGAATTTAACAACCCCTTCAATCCCGATGAAATTGATATTACTGCCGTCTTCACTGCTCCCTCGGGAAAGCAATGGAATATCCATGGGTTTTACGACAACTCGCGCTTCACCCTCTGGAAGATCCGGTTCTCCCCGAATGAGGAGGGGAAGTGGACTTATGAACTACAAATCACGGATAAGAACGGCAAGACGACGGTTCCTGCGCGGTCCTTTACCGTCATTACCTCATCGGACAATGGGCCCTTGCGCATAGCCCCCAACAAGCGCTATCTGGAGTATGCCAACGGCAAGTCCTTTTACGGGGTGGGCTTCTGGTACAACGATGGTTATTCGGGCTTCGGCGGCGGACAGGTGAAGCCCGAGGTGCTGGATGAACTGAAAGACCTTGGAGTGAACTTCATCGCTTCCTTTATCATCCCGCTCGAAACGATCGGCACCGGCCTGGGAAGATATGACCAGGGCATCAGCGGCAGGATGGACTCACTGCTGAAGTTGTGCGAGGACCGGAACATGGTGCTCAGCCTCAATATCTGGTTCCATGCTTTTTTGTCCGACACGACCTGGGCCCCGGGCCGGTGGTTTACCAACCCCTACAACACGATCACCGCGGCAAAAGATTTTTATCATAGCAAGGAAGCCTGGGGCTACCAGGAAAAACTCTACCGCTATATGATCGCCCGCTGGGGATATAGCCGTGCGCTGTCCGACTGGATGGTCATGGATGAAGTGAACGGGACGGATGGATGGACCGGCGGCGACAGTGTGGGGGCAGGCGACTGGGCCCGGAAAGTACAAGTGTATTTTGTGGCGAATGACCCTTACCGGCACATGACCTTTGGAACCAGGAGCGGGGGCATCCAGGAATGGTGGCCCGATTCCTACCAGACCTTTGATATGGCCGCCAGGGAGATCTACGAAGCGCAGGGCCATTCCATGGACCGGCGTGGCACCGTGGAAGGGGAGGCGATCCATCCGCTTACCCGCAGCTATTCCAATTATTCCACCCAGGTCAACAAACTATGGGAAGGCTATGAAAAACCGGCCATCATCGCAGAATCCGGCTGGGATCATGTATTCTATGATCCGTCCATGCCCGGCTACCTGGCGCTCTATCACGATGCGATGTGGGTATGCCTGGGCTCGGGAACCGCCATGACGCCGTTCTGGTGGGCTTATAACAAGCGCATTAACGATAACATGATCTCGTCACAGCTCACCAGTATCCGGAAGTTTACGGACCAGATCCCTTTCGGAAGACTTTCCCATCCCACACAGGCCGCGGTCACCGTCTCCAAAGGCGATGCCTATGCGATCAAAAGCGATGAAATGATCTTTGGATGGGTAGCCAATCCGCAGACGGATGTGGCGGGGAAAACTGTAAAAATAAACGGGGTGTCGGCAGGAAAATACAGGCTCAGNNATCGCTTTTATCATCGATCCGTTGCAGTCGGGGCCACTGCAAGGTGAGGCTGTAGATGATAAAACAAAATCGACGCATAAAAAACAACGCTGACAGCACAGGAGCATAGCTACTGGCCACTGAGGGCTGATCGCTATTTCGATTGGACACCGATTTCATCTAAGAACTTCCAGATCTCTTTATAGATCGCTGTCATATCGGCCGGATCGAAGTTGCCATGTTTCTTCCCTTTAACGGTGAACAGCTCGTTTTTTACGCCGGCCTGGTTTAGCTTATCCCGCAATAGGGGTGCCTGCTCGTAAGGGGCCGCCTTGTCCTGGTCGCCGTGAATCGTAAAGACCGGCGGCGAGCCCGGCGTGATATAGGTGACAGGCGAACAGAGGCGTAGCAAACTATCCGGATTGGAGACCTGCCCCACCGCCCTTTTGTAAAACGAAGTGTCCCAGCCTTTCGACGCCCTGACCAGGTCGGGCACGCCAAACCAGTTGATGATGCCCGCTACTTTCAGCGGCCTGCCGATTTTCCTGCTGCCTTCTTCAAAAGAAGAATCGACATTTAGGAACCCGGTCATTAAAGCCAGATGGCCGCCGGCCGATTCCCCGGACACGATGATCTTCGTGGTATCGAATTTATATTTGTCCGCATTGTCATACACCCAATTCAGCGCAGCCCTGGCATCGCCGATCATCCGGGGGAGGGTGGTCTTATCGATCAGCCGGTAGTCCGCCGTTACCACGCACCAGCCTTTGCTG
>PLXD01000534.1 GCA_003151295.1 Chitinophagaceae bacterium
AAGGCTTCGGCGAGCGCTACAAAAGCGGCTTCGGCACCCCCAAGTGGTCTTGTGTCGGATGTGGCGCCATCGAACGCGATCCCGTCATCGATCATGAGAATAAGCGCCATCAGGACGCCCCCGTCACCCGCGCCCAAAGAAGGCGCGCGGCTTCCTCGGCGGCATCGACGGACAGGGAATCCATCAAGGAGGCGGTGTTGCGGTGATCGAAATCGGGTGCAGTGACGAGTTCGCGGAAAGGGATCGTCGTAGCGGCAAAGGCCGCGCGGTCGCCCCAGGGCGCGTAACGATCCGGCGGGCTCGGACCGAACAGCCCCAAAGTCGGCGTACCGGTAGCCGCCGCGATATGCATGAGACCGGTATCATGGGTTATGATCAGTTTGGCCCTTCGCGTCAGGTCGGCCGATTCGTTGAGCGTGAATTTCCCACAGGCATTGTATATTTTAAAATAATCGATGGCTGCCAGTTGTGCACCCACATCTGCATCTTCCGGGCCACCCAGCAGGATCAATGGGTGAGTGGCCGCTGTACAGATCTCCTCCAGCTTATGAAGGGGTAATTTTTTCGTCGCAAGAGCGGCGCCGATCACCAGTCCGATATATCCCGCCTGGTGGGAAGCCGGTATATCGCTCTCTTTCACCTGATCCCCAGGGGCAATGAAATAATCCAGTCCTGCTCCATCGTTTCTCACCCCAAAGGAACTGACGGCATCCATATAGCGATCGACGATATGCCGTTCGGGCATGCGGTTCCATTTGAAGTTGGTAAACCACCATTTCTCTATATTCAGCTTATTGAAAGAGAAGGACTCCTTGCCCAGGGCGTTTTTGACCTTGAGGGTCCGGAGATTATGGTGCAGGTCGATCACGTAATCAAAATTTTCCCGCTTCAACTGATCGATGACTGACTCCAGGTCGGGGTCCGGACAATGTATTTTGTCGATATAGGGATTGGCGGCAAGGATCGGCCGGAAGGAAGACTTGGTCAGATAATGCACTTCCGCAGTGGCCACCTGTTTTTTCAGGCAACGGACTACCGGCGTCGTCAACACGATATCCCCTATTGAACTGAAGCGTATGATTAAAAACTTCATAATACGAATTAACGCGAATAATGACGCAAATTAACGCGAAGTAAGGACATTAATATGTCTTAAAATTCGTGCTCATTCGTATTCCCCTTTTAGCGTCCATTCGCGTATTCAATATAATCCAGATCCTTTCCAAAAGTCTCCTCCGTCAGGCCCAGCGCGATGAAGGCAATCCCGAATACGATGAGCCCGGTGATCCAGCCACTCTGGAATTAGGCCCGGCTCCCGGAAGATGCCAGCGCCGATTGCAAACCGTTGAACAGCAAAGATACCAGGGCCAGGGAACCTCTTGCCATATTCGGAACGGTGGTAGCCACCGTAGCGCGGATATTCGTGCCGAACTGTTCGGCGGCCATCGTGACGAACATAGCCCAGAAACCGGTACCCAATCCCAAAAAGACGCAGACAAGGTATAAAGTGGTTGAAGTCTGGCCCTGCAGATTGAAGAACCAGATCACCGCAATAGCCGTGATAATATGGAAAAGCCATAGGGATTTTTTACGGCTTTTCAACCATTGGCTGATGAACCCGATCAGCACATCCCCTATGGAAATGGCCGCGTAGGCTACCATGATCGCCTTGCCCGGATCTATAGCACCCTGTATTTTCATCAATCCCCCGAATTTATCTGAAAAACTGATCAGTATACCGATGACATACCAGTTCGGTAAGGCGATCAATATAGCAGTGAGATACTTTTTCAGGCGTTTCCCGTTGGTGAAGAGCATGAAAAAATCCCCCTTGCGCACATCGCTCTGCTTAACATTTTTGAACATTCCCGATTCCAGCACGCCCACCCGGAGAAGCAATAACAGGAAACCCAATCCGCCTCCGATGAAATAACAGGTTCGCCAGCCTTCTCCGTCAGCACTGACAAATTGTTGCCGGATGAAGTAAGCGAAAACCGCACCGCTCAACCCGATCCCCGCAACCAGGGAAGTGGCGATCCCTCTTTTTTCCTTAGGCATCAGTTCGCTTACCAGCGTGATCCCGGCTCCCAGTTCTCCGGCAAGCCCCAGGCCGGTAATAAATCGTACGGCCGCATATATTTCCACGGTATGGACAAAACCATTGGCAATACTGCCCACCGAATAAAGTATAATGGAGGCAAACAATACTTTCAGTCTTCCTTTCTTATCCCCCAATATACCCCAGACGATACCGCCGATCAGCAATCCGATCATCTGGATATTTAGGATATTTAAGCCCTGCTTAGCCAACTGGTCCGCACTCAATCCCAAGGATTTCAGGGAGGGTACCCGGATAATACTGAAAAGCAGCAAATCGTATACATCTACAAAATAGCCCAACGCGCCTACAATAACCGCCAGGCTCATGACGGATTGTTTTTTTTGATCCATACCGGTTTATGGTTTTTATGAATATTTGTATTCTATGCGTATTTGTATTCTATGAAAGTTTGTCTTTTCGGGAAGCCGCTTCCTGCTCGTGAGATTCTCTTTTACCGAAGAATAGTTTATACAATACGGGCAGGGTAGTGATCAGCACGATCCCGATAACGATCACTTCCAGATGCTTTGTCAGGTCGAAATCGAATCGGGCCATGAACAGCTTTTGCAGGTAATGCCCTGCGAAGAGCATGGCGAATACCCAGGCTACGCAACCTATAATATTATAGAGAACGAATTTCTTCCGGTCCATATCTACGATCCCCGCAATGATAGGGGCGAAGGTCCTGACAATAGGAAGGAACCGGGCGAATACGATGGCCTGCCCCCCATGCTTGTCATAGAAATCTTTGGCCTGGTACAAGTGCCTTTTCTTGAAAAGGAAACTGTCCTTCCGGTGAAAAAGAAAGGGACCGCTCTTCCTGCCAAACCAAAAGCCGGTAATATTTCCTAAGATACCGCAGACCGAGATCAATATCAACAAGATCAGGAGGTTGATAAAGTCGCTGCCTGCTCCCCCGGGAATCAATCGGGCTACCAGCTTCTCGCTGTAAATGCCGGCTACGAATAGCAGGCTATCGCCGGGCAGGAAGAAACCGACCATCAGGCCGGTCTCCGCAAAGACGATAAATAACAACACCCACAAACCCCCGTTATTAATATAGAACTCGGGATTTAGCAGGTCTTTCAGATTGATGGCCAATAAATTTATCATAGATCAGGTATT
>PLXD01000248.1 GCA_003151295.1 Chitinophagaceae bacterium
CGACATTGTTTCAAAAGAACGCATCGCCGACGAATTGAATAAAATCATCATGACACTGAAACCATCTGTGGGATTCAAACTACTATTCAATACAGGGTTATTACACCTCATTTTTCCCAGAATGACCAAACTTCAGGGAGTGGATATTAAGGAAGGAATGGGGCATAAGGACAATTTTTATCATACCCTGCAGGTACTGGATAATATCTCCCGCCATACCGCCGACCTATGGTTACGATGGGCCGCCATCTTGCATGATATCGGGAAACCTCCGACCAAACGTTTCGAGCAGGATCATGGCTGGACCTTTCACGGTCATGAAGCAGTCGGGGGGAGAATGGTGCCGAAACTGTTCGCCATGCTCAAATTACCACAGCATGAGACGATGCGGTTCGTAAGGAAATTGGTAGAGCTTCATTTACGTCCGATCAGCCTGACAAAGGAAAATATCACTGAATCGGCCATCCGCCGTCTCCTGTTTGACGCCGGGGATGATTTAGAAGCGCTGATGACCCTATGCGAGGCAGATATCACATCGAAGAATAGTCAAAAAGTAAAGCGATACCTGGAGAATTATGAAATGGTGAGAGCAAGACTGAAGGAGGTGGAAGAAAAGGACCGTATCCGTAACTGGCAGCCTCCTGTCACCGGTGAGATGATCATGGAAAAATTCGGACTGACTCCCTGCAAAGTGGTCGGCGATCTGAAAAATGCCATCCGGGAAGCGATCCTGGATGGGGAAATAGAAAATAATTACCAGGCCGCTTTTGATTTTATGATGAAAAAAGCGGAATCGTTGAATCTGGTGCCTGTAAAATAGGATAACCTCATGGTAATCCCTGTTAGGCAGGCATATTTTCACATCCGTATATTTATGTATATTGTGAACCTAAACTGAATAGAATTCATGGCGATATTGAAATTCAGGATCTATTTTGAGGAAGACGACAGCGTTTACCGCGACGTGGCGATCAGACATACTCAGCATTTTTTACAATTGCACCAGGTGATCTTAAAAGCCTATGAGTTCGATAGCAAGCATCAGGCTACTTTTTACCGTAGTAATGACAACTGGCAACGGGGTAGGGAGATCTCGCTGGAAAAATATGACAAATCGTACAAGGTAGAGCCCCTGCTGATGGAGGCTACCGCCATCGGCTCCGAGATCAGGGATCCGAACCAGAAATTCGTGTACCAATATGATTTTGTCAAGAACTGGGGTTTCCTGGTCGAGTTGATCAATGTGTCTAAGGAAGAAAACGGCAAACTTGAATATCCGGCCGTCGTGAAATCGGAAGGCATACCGCCATCTCAGTACGGCACCAAGGGCCTCGTGGGTGATAAACTCGCCGAAATAGAAGAGAAATACGACCTGACCAAGATCCCTGAAGGCTTTACCGAAGAAAAGACCGGGGATGACGAGGAAGATGAAAATACAGAGGCCGAGCAGGAAGAAGAGGAAAATGGATCCCAGGAAGAAATATAAGACCGTTATCGTAATCCTGGGACCTACGGCCGCAGGCAAGACGGCTGCCGCTATCCGGTTGGCGCAAAGCCTGGATACGAAGATCATTTCTGCAGACTCCCGCCAGTGCTTCAAAGAGTTGAATATCGGGGTGGCAAGACCCTCCCCCGAAGAGCTCCATGCGGTGAAACACTATTTCATTGCCTCTCATTCCATACAACAGGAAGTGAATGCAGCCCTTTTNNCGCCGACGAGATCTTTCGGGAGCGCGGGGAGGCCGTAATGGTTGGTGGCACAGGACTGTATATAAACGCCTTTTGTGAAGGGCTGGATGCCATCCCTTCCGTAGATCCGCTCATCCGGCAACAGGTACAGCAGCAGTATGAACAGGAAGGTATAACGTGGTTGCAGGAACAGGTAAAAGAGCAGGACCCGGATTTCTTTACCGTCGGCGAGATCCTGAATCCGCAAAGGCTGATGCGGGCCCTGGAAGTGAAGCTTTCCACGGGTCATTCCATCCTGTCGTTCCGCAAGCGGGAAAAAAAACAAAGGCCCTTTCAGGTCGTCAAAATAGGACTCAACCCATCAAAAAAACTGCTGCATGAACACATTCATCAGCGCGTAGACCGGATGATGGCATCCGGCCTTTTGGAAGAAGTAAAGAGGCTGGAGCCCTTTAAAAACCTGAACGCACTCCGAACGGTCGGCTATTCGGAGTTGTTCGATCACCTGCAGGGAAAGCTATCCCTGGACGAGGCGGTGGATGCGATAAAAATCAATACGAGGCATTATGCGAAAAGGCAGTTGACCTGGTTCCGGAAGGACCCTTCTATACAATGGATAGAACCCGGAGACTGGGAAGCGTTGGAGAAGATAGCGCAGGCCAGGGAATACTAGCCCCGACCTGAAATATAACCCATTCTTAATATTGGCATAACATGGATTCCACCGTATTTTACCTTCTTTTTAACCGCCGGACCCCCGCCCCATTGTTGGCAAACTCTCCGGCCTAAATTGAATCCGATTTGGTATCTGACCTGCACAAACTGACAGCCTCGGCATTCGGTCCCGATTTCCTGTGGGGTACGGCCATGGCCGCCGTGCAAAATGAAGGCGCTCACAATATCTATGGGAAGG
>PLXD01000165.1 GCA_003151295.1 Chitinophagaceae bacterium
CAGCCCCATCTTCGTTTCCGGGATCTCCTGTCTTACAATAGCGGCATATTTGTTCACAACCCGTTCAGGCAGGTAGACGATATTTAATTTCTTCTTCAACAGGGTGAAGAAAGTCAATTCCTCATTGCGCCAGGACATTGTACGAAGCGGGTCGATGCCTGCGAGCGATACGATGGCTTCTACGGTCGCCAGCGGATTTTCCGGGATGATCCCGATAGAATCGCCGGGCTGGTAGTCCAGGTCTTCGGCTGCGATCNNGCGATCTCCAGGTGGTAGGTCTCTTTCTTCGAACCGTGGTCATTCAGGTCGATATTGGTGAGCACCCTTCCTGTAAAGGTCTTCCTTCCCGCCGACTTCCTGGTAACGGTGGTCGATGTGGCGCCCGTCGCAGCAGGACTGGTCTCATTATTCAATTTCTGGAGCACCTCGGCAAACCAGTTATTCGCCTCCTGCTCATAATCCGTATCGCATTTCTGGAGATATACGATGCGTTCTGCTCCCATTTTCTGGAATTGCTGGTCCACATCTTCACCTACTTTGCAGAAAAGAGGGTAGGAGGTATCTCCCAACGCCAATACCCCATATTTCATTTTATCTAAACGGAACCCATTCTGATGGATATGATCGTAGAATTTTTTTGCGGCAGCGGGTGGTTCGCCATCTCCCTANNTGATCACCGTGAAAAAATATTCTTCTCTCGACAAGTCGGTCAGCCTATATTGATCCAGGCCTACCACTTTTGCGTTGATTCCACTCTTTTTAGCTTTTGCGGCAAAGTCGGTAGCCAGCTTTTTGGCATTGCCCGTTTCCGTCCCATAGGCAATCGTTATTTTGTTAACACCCCCTTTTAAAGGTGCGGTCATTGCAGGTGCGGAAACGGAATGGGTTTGTTCGGCAGCATCCCCCGCTCCGATGGTGGTTGACAATACCCCCGCCAGGTAACCGTTGAGCCAGATCAACTCTTCCATTGAAGAACCGGCGATCAAATCCTGTATTATTTTCAATTTTAGCGCTGTCAACATATTCGTTTTCTTTTAGACTTTTTGAATGTTTTCCAGGTTTACTATTTTTCAGGGATCGGCTCAGGCCCTCTTTGTTTGTGTTATCGGGTTGTCGGCCACCGGTTTGAAATAGCTTTCTTTGCTTTCGCCCTTTTTTTCGCCATTGCCTATCCATTGAAATTCTTCGTACAGGCCCGCCGTTTTTCCAATGATGATCAGGCTGGGGGAAATATACCGGCTGTTTCCCCATTTTGCCGGATAGTCATGAATATTGCAATTGTATACTTGTTGGTAGGGGGTGGTCGCCTGTTCGATCACAGACAAGTACTTGTCGGCACCGATCCCATGTTTCAGTAAGACCGACACCAGTGAATCGAGGGTATCGGAAGACATATAGAATACCAGGGTATCATCCGTAAGCGCCAGTTCTTTCCAATAGCTATCCTCCAGCAGGTCCTTTTTATAATAAGTCAGCAGACGAACTGCTTTTGAATGATCCCTGGCGGTCAGTGGAATTCCGGAATAGGCGGCAGCACCTAGTGCGGCCGTGATGCCGGGAATGATCTCATAAGGGATGCCGTGCCTGGAAAGAGCCTGCAGTTCATCCAGTATATTCGAGAAAACAGATGGGTCGCCGCCTTTCAAACGTACGACCAGCTTGTTTTGGGAGGCGTATTCCACCAATAGTTCATTGATGACGGATTGGGGTGTGGAAGCTCCTTTACGGCACTGTTTGCCTACCGGCAGGATCAGGGCCTCCTTATGCACATATTCATCCAGGATCACATCGCTCACCAGGCGGTCGGTGATCACGACATCTGCCTGTTGCAGATAGCGCAAGGCTTTGAGGGTAATCAGTTCCGGGTCACCGGGTCCGGCCCCGGCGAAGATCACTTTTCCTGTATGTTTTTGCTCGCTCATGGCTGTTTTTGTTATTGTATCATACAAGCCCCTACGGTCACATTACTGGTCTCGTCAATCAGGATCGCTCCTCCATTCACCTGCAGTTCCTTATAAGAATCGAAGGGGAGGGGAGTCGCGGTCCGTATCCTGGCCTTTACTATATCGTTCAGCCCGGCCTGGTCTGCCGAATAATTTTTTTCCAGGGTATTGACATCCAACTTGTATTCGATCTCTTTAACGACGCTACGGACCCTTCTGCTGCCTATCTGGAGCAGGTATTTATTCCCGCTGGTCAGTGGCCGGCTATCCATCCAGCAAAGCAATACTTCCAGTTCCTGCTCCACCCGGGGATGATCCCCGGATCTGACGATCAGGTCGCCCCGGCTGATATCTATATCGTCCTGCAGGTGAAGGATCACACTCTGCGGGGCAAACGCTTCTTCTACTTCTTTGCCTCCTGTTTCAATGGCTTTTATCGTGCTGGTCAATCCCGCCGGCAACACCGTCACGGCATCGCCTATCTTGTAGACCCCGCTGATGATCTTTCCTGCATAGCCCCGGTAGTCATGCAATGCTTCCGTTTGAGGGCGGATCACATATTGCACCGGCAGGCGGGCATGGGTTAGGTTGATATCTTTTGCCACTTGTACGCTCTCCAGGAGTTCGAGTAAGGTTCCTCCCTCGAACCAGGATAGATGATCGGACTTATCTACGATATTATCTCCCTTCAAGGCGCTGATCGGCAAATAGGTGACGTCCTTTAATTCCAGCGTTTTGGCTATCTTGGCATAGTCGATGGCAATGTTATTGAAGACATCCTGGGAATAGTCCACGAGGTCCATTTTATTAATGGCTACAACGACATGCGGAATATTCAGCAGGGAAGCGATAATAGAATGACGTCGCGTCTGCTCCACCACACCATTCCTGGCATCCACCAGGATGATGATCAGGCTGGCATTGGAGGCTCCGGTCACCATATTGCGGGTATATTGGATATGCCCGGGCGCATCGGCGATGATAAATTTTCTGTTGGGAGTGGAAAAATATTTATAGGCTACGTCGATCGTGATCCCTTGTTCCCTTTCGGCACGAAGACCGTCTGTGAGAAGGGCCAGGTCGATCCCTCCGTCTTCCTTATTCCTGCTCTGCTTTTCAAGCGCTTCCATCTGGTCAATCAGTATACTCTTACTGTCGTATAACAACCGGCCTATCAAAGTGCTTTTGCCGTCATCTACGCTGCCCGCTGTTATGAAACGTAATAAGTCCATTGGTTCAATTTTAAATTTAAAAATACCCGTTCTTCTTCCTGTCTTCCATAGCCGCTTCCGAAATACGGTCGTCGATCCTGGTCTCGCCTCTTTCGCTCGTCTTGGTAGCGGTGATCTCCCGGATGATGTCTTCGATGCTGAATGCCTGTGATTCTACTGCCGCCGTGCAGGTCATATCGCCGACCGTCCGGTAACGCACTTGTTTTTTTGTGATCTTATCGCCCTCGTCCAGCCTGATAAAAGGAGAGATGGCCACCAATTGCCCTTCATGTTCCAGTACTTCCCGCTCGTGTGCGAAATAAATGGAAGGCAGGCCGATGTTTTCGCGCCGGATATAATTCCAGACATCCAGTTCCGTCCAGTTGCTGATGGGGAACGCCCTGACATTCTCGCCTTTCTGTATTTTCCCATTATAGATATTCCACAATTCCGGCCTTTGCCTTTTCGGGTCCCATCCCCCGAATTCATCCCTTACGGAGAATATCCTTTCCTTGGCCCTCGCCTTCTCCTCATCGCGGCGGGCTCCTCCTATAAGTGCGTCAAATTCAAATTCTTCGATCGTATCCAGCAGGGTAAAGGTTTGCAGTGCATTGCGGCTCGCAAATTTGCCTTTGGGCTCCGTAAGATTTCTCGCTTTGATCGTATCTGCTACATTACGCACAATGAGCCGTTCACCCAACTTTTCCGCCAATTCATCCCGGTAGGCCAGGGCCTCGGGGAAGTTATGGCCGGTATCGATGTGCACCAGTGGAAAAGGGAATTTCCCCGGGCGGAATGCCTTAAGGGCCAATTGCACCAGGGTAATGGAATCCTTTCCTCCGCTAAAGAGCAGTGCCGGTCGCTCGAACTGGCCGGCTACTTCACGCATGATATGGATAGCTTCTGATTCTAGCTGATCGAGATAATCTAACTGATAATTGCTCATAATATTTATAATCTTTTAACTGCTCACTGATCGTGCATCACAGCCCGATCACTTTACATGTAATCCGCATTCCTTCTTACTGGTATCTTCCCACCACCACCTGCCTGCCCGGAAATCTTCCCCGGCCCGGATAGCCCTCGTACAGGGGGCACACCCGATGCTGACAAAGCCTCTATCGTGCAAACTATTATAAGGGACATTGTTCCGGTCTATATACTCCCTGACTTCGGGGGTGGTCCAGTGCAGAAGGGGATTGTATTTCATCACTTTATTGCTGTCATCCCATTCGAGCAGGGGGAGATCGTTTCTTTCGGGAGAGTGCGCTGCCCGAAGACCGGTTATCCACACTGCGTGGCCTTTCAAGGCCCTGCGAAGGGGCTCTACTTTCCTGATATGGCAGCAGCCTTTACGGTTAGCCAGGGATTCGTNNTCAGATATTCTTCCAGCAGATCACGGTCCGGGTAATAGGCCCTGATCCGTGTATTATATTTTTCATTGGTGCTGCTCCAGACCGAATAGGTCTCTGCGAATAATCGCCCGGTGTCAAGCGTAAAAATGGAGATAGGCAGATCATTCGAGCGAATAGCATGGGTGATGACCTGATCTTCAATGCTGAAACTGGTGGAAAGGACCACCTGGCCGGGGAATTCTCCGGAAAGATAAGCCAGGGCTTCCGGGATCGTCAACTTAGTGAACTTCTCTGTTAAAACGGGTATATGATCTTCAGTTTGTATTGTAGCGTCCATGCTGGGGGTGGTTGATTTCGAAAAATATGTCTACAAGGAGCAAGTAATGGATAGACGGGGATCAGCAACAACAACATTTGTTGATACAGCAGAAGGACATATAAAAATATCTTGAAGCAGAAGGCATTATCATTTTAGTCTACCTTAGTGATGGACAAAGATAGAACGGAAATGGGAATTAAACAATATTTTTTCTTCCTGGGCATCCGATTAAATCGGAATTGCCGATTTTTTGCAGGGGAAATTGAATATAAATCAGTTTGTACCTATATTCTATTGATTTTGAATGGTAAGAGTCTTACCCCCTCTTCCATTCGTATCAAATGCTTTTAATTTTATGATGGCTTTCTGAGAAATAGGCCCCTCATAGGTCCTGCTCTGTAAGGTGGGTTCGGACCTATCCGTTGTATAATGTATGGAAAGCCCCGGTATCTGGTTGTTTGCCAGTAGATTACCTGCTGAGAGCGAAGCGCCGAGGGAAGGGATACGGTAGTTGAAGCCGCCGCCATAATGGTCCAGGCGGGGAAGTTCCCTTTTGCCTACCTTATTGATAAATTCGGACCATGCCTGTTTATACAATGCTTTGCTTATTTGCGGATCTTTTTCGGTTGCCCAGTCAGGGTCCTTCGCCCAGGCGCGTTCTGCGAGTCCCAGTAATTTGGGTAATAGCATATATTCCAGCCTTTCGGGACCCCTCACGTTTTCTGCCCATAGCAATCCCTGGATTCCTGCAATATTGGATTTCCCGTAATCGGTCAGCCTGTCTTTACCCAGGAAGTAGGACGGGGCCACCGGGTTCCCCTTTCGGTCCTCCGTTGAATTTTTATAATAGTCGAAAGGAATAAAATAAAAGGGCTTGTCCACATCCAGGAAGCCGCCCCAGTAATAACCCGCTTCGTCTGCGGACTTGGTGTAAGCCAGGTCGAAATACAGGTTGCTTACGCAGGCCAGCACGACTTTATAACCGGCATTGGCAATACGGTAAGGAAGGTCTTCGCTTCCCGACCCGATCATGTTGTTCCACACATGAACCCTGATATTGTCATTGGCAAGGGTTGGATTGGGGATCATTTGCTTATTGCCGTCCAGCAAGGTCTTGCGCATGGCGACTTCTTCCCAGCCGGAAAGGAATAATCCCCGGTTATGCAACATCGTGTTGAGCTTGTCGAAATAATAATACCACAGATCATCGACATTCTTTAAATGGGTATCATTTTTCAGGAGCTCCTGGCAAAGGGGGGATTGTTCCCATACCCCGGCCGGAACTTCATCTCCGCCAAAGTGTATGGTTTCCAGCGGTGCTCCTGCTTCTTTGTACATGGCAATGNNTAAGCGGAGGGCTGCGCTATACAAATGACATTATCCGACCACATCTGCGCCGAACTGTATTTGGAATGATCATCCGGATCACGAAGCAGGTATTGTTCCGCTTCTTCTTTTTTCCCTTCCTTTATCAGCCGTTCGTAACGGGCGTCCATGGCTTTCACGGCTGCACGGGCATGGCCCGGCGATTCAACTTCAGGGATGACCTGTATATGACGGTCCCTGGCATAGGACAGGATCTCTATAAAATCTTTCCGGGTATAATATCCGGTTCCAAACGAATGATCGGGATCCGGTCCGTCGCCATAGGAAGCCGGTAAAAATTGTTTACTGTCCAGGGTATAGCCTCGTTTAGCTCCGATCTCAGTTAATTCCGGCAGGGCAGGGATCTCAATACGCCAGCCTTCATCGTCGCTGAAGTGGAGATGGAGGGCGTTCAGTTTATAAAGCGCCATTAGGTCCAGTACTTTGAGGATCTCTTTTTTCGACTGGAAGTTCCGGGCCACATCCACCAACAGGCTTCTGAAACCGAAACGGGGTTTGTCCTTCACCGTAACTGCGGGAACGCGTATGGTAGATTGCCTGGCGGACCAGGATGTGGGAGGCAACAGGGATTGAAGGGATTGGATCCCGTAAAAGATGCCGGCCGGTCCCCCTGCCGCTATCACGATGCCATCCGGGGAAACGTTCAGCTCATAGGCTTCATCGGGCAGGTCCTTTTTCTGCAAAAGGATCAGGTCTTTCCGTTCTTTTCCGCCATTTCCGTCAGTACCGGAAATCACGGTCGCTTTTTTACCGAAAAGAAGGGTCCACTGATCCGCCAGATAACCTGCTTCACGGTTAAATGAGGCGTCTGAAACCACGATCTGCGTAGAAGGAGTTGCTAAAAATTCCCCGGCATTTTCCTGGTAGAAGACCGGCGTCGGGAAGACCTTTGTCAATTGCGCTGCCTGGATATCGCCGGATTCCCCGTTGCGTTCGAATAAGGCGGCAGGGGTCAGCAACCCGATGGTCGTATCCGTTATGGGTACGATGGCATAATCACGGATAGGGATACCCGCTTTCGGCTGCTCGTCCCATACCAGGTAGGGGGCTGAAGGGGCATCTGATACATTGAGCGCCATGTCGCCCGTAAGGAATTCGACTCGGACAGAGTCTTTGGGCTTTATCCCCTGGAAAGAGGGCAGGGGGGAAAGCCTGAAGATGTCTCCGTTTAAATGTTCGATGCGCATATTCCCGGTGACCGAAGCCGCCAGCACCTCCTGGTTATCGTTGAAATACAAAGACCATCCCGATGGCGGTAAGGCCGTTTTCCCTGTGTTGGTGAACGTAAAAGCGGAGAGGAACTGCGGTTGCTTTCGGTAGTTGTTTGCTACGAGTTCCCACCTGAGCAGTAATTTACGGCTATCGAATCCGTTGCCGGATTTCTGAGCAAGGCCCGTGCCGAAAAGGCACAGGATCAAAAGAACGGGGAAAAGGGTCCTTAACATGAGTCGGTCTATTGTTTCAGTGATTCAATGCTGCGATTAAGTTCAATTCAATTCAGTTCAGTTCAATGATTCTGCTATCCGGTATTTTGATCCTATTTTGTTTGTATGACCGGGCCCTTTTCGGGTGTTGAAGAAGGTCCCGTTACATATTGTTTTTCCCAATCGGTCATTTGCATCAGCATCTGGTAACTGGAGAGGATATCGGATGCGAATTCCATTTGCCTCTCCGAAAGATTTCCTCCTTTATTTTGAATAGTCATCTGTGCGTTAATGGCCATCTGCTCGTCGGGCATGGGCTCTCCGAGGGATTTATAATAACGGAGCTGCTGTTCCACGTCCTTTTTTACCGAGCCGGCAACTTTTTTTGCCAGTTTCAGATCTCCGGATTGGTAGCAGGCTTCCAGGAACCTGAAAGAAAAATAATCCTGTAAATTATTTTGATTCGAAGTCATGCCATAAGGGAAATTTGATTCTTTGACATGCTGATCAAAATGTTCGAGAATATTGCGGGCCGAATCTTTTTTGCCGGCAGCAGCCAGGCTTATGGCGATCTGTGCATGTGCAAAACGGATACTGTTCAGGTGGCGGCGGTTCTCTTCATCATAGTAAACGCCGTTTTTATCGGCATTGCCGTATGCGAATTTCTCCATTATGGTCTTGTAAGAGACATCATTATCTACATTCCCGTTTTCCACCGGTAACAGCCGGTAGGAGAGGCCCTGCAGGCGGATGAACTTTGACAATCCCAGATTCCCTAGTTCCTGGGGCGAAGTAAAGCAGATGGGTCGTTTCCATTTGTTGGCGGCGATGACGGACAGGACGGCCAGTTCGTTTTTAAGCAGGTAATTTTTGTTCTTGCTGAATTCTAACTGCAGGCTGCTCACTACGCTATCGCTGGCGCTTACGGTACCATTGGAGCGGACCGTGTTCAGGTCGACAGGAACGGTGAATTTACGGGCGGGCAGGAAATTGACGCTTTCCCCTTCTTCCGTCTGATTGGTGAATTTGGGATCGTCGCTGGCGACCACGTTCTTCAGCATATCGTACAGGTCGTAGGACTTATTGGGATCAAAGCCGGGAACATTGTTGATATAGACGACATCCCGGTTGTTCCCCTGTACCTGTTCAGGGGTGAAGATGACATCGGTAGGAGCGCTCTGGTTGACCTTATACCGCAGTTCATTGATATACCAGTCCGTTCCCAGCAGGCTATAGTTGATCACACGGACATCGGGCCGGATGCCTTCGACTTCCTGTGCATACCAGAGGGGATAGGTATCGTTGTCGCCGAAGGAGAACAGGATGGCATTGGGAGGACAGCTCTCCAGGTAGTCCTTGCCTACATCCCTGGCCAGGGTCTTCTTGCTGCGGTCGTGATCGTCCCATTCCTGGCTGCCCATGAGGATGGGAACAGCCAGCAGGCATAGGCCGGCAGCTGCGTAGTTGGCTGCGGGTCCTTTGATGAACTTTTCGAAACGCTCCTTGACCCAGATATAACCCAGGCCTATCCAGATGGCAAAGGCATAGAAGGATCCCGCATAGGCATAGTCCCTTTCACGCGGCTGGAAACCGGCCTGGTTCAGGTAGACGACGATGGCGAAGCCGGTGAAGAAGAAGAGCAGTCCGGTTACCAGGAAGTCTTTCGGCCGGCGTGTCCAATGGAATACCAGCCCGATCAGTCCCAGGATCATGGGCAGCATGTACATGCGGTTATAGGACTTGTTGTTGGTATGGATGGAGTCGGGTAGTTTGCTCTGGTCCCCGTACAGCGCATTGTCGATAAAGGGGATGCCGGTGATCCAGTTTCCGTCCCGGACATTGCCGAAGCCTTCCAGGTCGTTTTGTTTGCCGGAGAAATTCCACATGAAATAGCGCAGGTACATCCAGCTGACCTGGTAACTGATCAAATATTTTATATTATCGGCCATCGTGGGCACATCTCCTTCGCCCATTCCCGAAAATCCTCTGTAAGCGTCGATCTGACCGCGGTCGTTGCCACCATCCCACATGCGCGGGAACAGGTGGGAGGAGGGGGTATTATTCCAGTCTTCGACGGTGACCTTACCGGCTACGTCGTATTGTGTTTTTCCTTTTACATACAGGTCTCCTGCGTTCACGCGTGGAGCGCGGTCCTGGAAGTCGGGTCCGTAGAGGATGGGCCAGTCGCCGTATTGGTCTCGGCTCAGGTAGCCGGCCAGGCTGACGGGGTTGTCGACATTGTACATATCCACGGCGGGGTCCGCATTGGAACGGATCATGGTGGTGAAATAGGTGGAATATCCCAGCAGCATGAAAGCGGCGCTCCACAGGCCGAGTTTCAGATAGTAATAACCTTTCCGGGTGGCCAGCCGGATGCCCAGGACCAGCAGGGCGGCCAGCAGGATGAAGAAGAAGGCGAAGCCGACAAAGAAGGGGGTATGCAGGTCGTTGACGAAATGGATGTCGAACCANNTGCGCCCTTGATGGTGTATTGGATGACGAATTTCTGGACCAGTCCGGTGATGAGGCAGCCGATGACAAAGGCGATGAGGGTGCCGGTGGTGGTGGCTTTATATCTTTTGAAATAATAGACCATGACGATGGCTGGGATGGTCAGCAGGTTGAGGAGGTGGACGCCGATGGAGAGTCCCATCATATAGAAGATGAAGATGATCCATTTATCGGAACCGGGCTGATCGGCCTGGTGTTCCCATTTGAGGATGGACCAGAAAACCAGGGCCGTGAAGAAGGCCGAAGAGGCATAGACTTCACCTTCTACGGCGCTGTACCAGAAAGAATCGCAGAAGGTATAGGCGAGGGCGCCGATGACCCCTGCGCTCATGACGGTAAAGAGTTGTTGGTTGGACAGGGGGATTGCGGCGGCATTGGAAATGCCGGGGGTGGTATTGGAATTACCGGCGATCGAATTGCCAGCCGTGCTTTGTACGATCTTACGTGCGAAATGGGTGATAGACCAGAACAGGAACAGGATGGACAGTCCGCTGGCGAGGGCGCTCATGAAGTTGACGCCGCGGGCGGCGGTCAGGGGGTTATCGCCGAACAGGATGATGAAGAATCGCCCCATCAGGACGAAGAGGGGGGCTCCCGGGGGGTGGGGGATCTGGAGTTTGAAGCAGCTGGAGATGAACTCACCGCAATCCCAGAAACTGCCGGTCGGCTCCATAGTCATGATATAAACGCTGCAGGCAATCAAACATACGATCCAGCCCACGATATTGTTCACTCTGTTAAAGCTCATA
>PLXD01000603.1 GCA_003151295.1 Chitinophagaceae bacterium
GAACTCTCACTCTATGAGATGATGTGGGGCTACACCATGTTCCCTTCCGGGGGTTTCAGCACCAAACCCTATTATATTTCGAGGATCGAGGACAAGAACGGCAATGTGCTGGACCACTTCGATACGGAACGCAAAGAGGTCATCAGCCCGTCCACGGCCTATACCATGGCCCGGATGATGCAGGGACCGGTGGACGTAGGCACCGCCAAAGGACTCAGAGATCGGTTAGGCATTTCCGAGATGGGCGGTAAGACGGGAACGACCAATGATAATTCCGATTTCTGGTTCATGGGCTATACGCCACAGTTACTGGCTGGCGTATGGGTCGGCTGCGATGACCGTTTCATCCATCTGGAAAGCAGGGCGGATGACGGCGGCCACGTCGCCCGCCCAATATGGGAATATTTCTTTGCCAGGACCCTCGCCGATAAAACCCTGGGGGTCGACCGGAAGGCCCATTTCGTTCATCCTGAAAATATGGGCAAAAATCAAATAATTGATTATCAACGTATTATAGATACGGCGGCTCTTCCAGGAGCCCAAGGCGACAACCAGGGCAATGGCAATGCCAGCGATTACCTCCCCGATACCAGCGCGACGAAGTCACCGTATTAATTATATAATACCTGCTGTCATCCTGATACTTGCTGTCACCTGAAATCTGCAGCCCTCCAGATTTTTCATATCCCCCTGAACGCATTTATTAGCCTCCAGGTTTTATGATGGGGTGTAACCTTTTTCAAAAGCGTAATTATTCATTTTTGACGCACACATCGTCCGTTTCCGTACAGTTAAAGCCTTTTAACAATTCCATATATCATTCACCCTCAAACGTTTAGCATTTGGCATTGCATTGGCCTTATTCCATGCCTAACAAAACAAGCATTTTAAAATTTAAAAAACACAATCATGAAAACAAGTATTTTTTCCCTGCTGATAGCCGCTTCACTGAGTGTAACGGGAATCCATAGTGCCTCAGCAAACAATATCGTTGCACCCTATAGTCATTCAGGAGCGCCATCTTTCAAAGGATCGGAAAGTTTTGCAAAAGCTTTCCCCGATGCAATGGTGAAGAGCTATGAAACAAAAGACGGGCGCACAAAAGTGACATTTTCATGGATNNATGTCGATGGCACCCTGATCGCAACCAGCCACTTCCTGGATATAAAGAACCTTCCTATCTCGATTCAGTTGAAGGTCCGCGACAATTACAAGGACTATTCGTTATTCCAGGCGGTAGAGTTTTATCACACGGAAAACGGTCTCTCCTATTTCCTGATGGTTAAAAAAGGCGGAAAAGGCCTCATTCTTCAGATCGACCCCAATGGAGGAATGAGCGTGGTAAAAAAACTGAAGAATTAGCGTTAAAAATCAGTGCCGAAGAATTACCGTTATTAAAATTAAGCGATTGATCTCCTCTATTAAGGACGATCCGCGCCGCTGTTTTTAACCGATCCATTCCGGCACAATTTATCCCCCGATTCAGAACGATCAGTTCGCCGTCCCGGCAGGCTTTTTCTTACCCAGTACATCGATCCTCACACGGGCAAGCCCCCTACCGCCGGTAATGCCTAATTTACGTGCGGCAGCCCTGCTTAAATCGATCAGGCGCCGGTTGCGGGGATGCATTTTATCGTTGATCTTAAGAATGACGGACCGGTGATTGTGAAGATTAGTCACCCGCACCCAGGTGTGCATTGGCAAGGTATTGCTGGCCGCGGAGAGCTTGTCCTGAGAGAATATTTCATCCGTATAAGTTTTACGCCCCTCGAATTTGTTGGAGTAGAAACTAGCGACCCCGTACTGGGTCTTTACGTGTTTTTTTATAAGTTCCCGATGACTGTTCCGGCTGGTTTTACCCGTAACGGGCAGTGAATCGACGGCGCCATGCGGCTCCTCTTGCCTGGCGAATAAGGCAAGCGGTAATAGCAAGCAGCCGAGTATGGTAGTAATGATGATTTTACGCATCTTTAACCGTTTAGTTTTTCAAAGGATTCGCGCGATAAGATATTAATAAATGGGCTTATCTGCAAAATATCTGTCGCGAAGGATCTTGTCCTCGCCATAGATGTCATCATGGAAAACGACCTTACCCTTTTTGCCTTCCACGGCAAAATAGCGTAAAAAAACAGGAACCCGCTGAAAACCGTAGACGGTATGTTTCTCCTGCCGCTGGATCCAGGCTTTCAGCGTATCCGACTTATAGCGAACCGTATCATTACGGACCAGGAAATCCGACAGCTTCTTCCATTCCTTGACCCTTACGCAACCATGACTAAGCGCCCTGAACGACTTGCCGAAGAGCCACCGTGCATTGGTGTCATGCAGATAGACATCGTATTTGTTGCGGAAGTTAAATTTCATCACTCCCAGGGAATTGTCGTCACCCTGCCGTTGGCGGAGCTGATAAGGGAAATTATTCTTATTGAGACGCGCCCAATTGATCTTCGATGGGTCCAGCACACTGTCGTTCTTGTCGACGACCATGAGATTCTGTTTGGTGAGAAAATCCGTGCTCTTCTTGATCTTTGGCAGCATTTCCTTAAAAATGATACTCTCGGGCACTGTCCATTGCGGGAAGGTGATGAAATTAGTGATCTCGCTGGTCAGCAGGGGGGTGCGCGTCTTGGGCGCACCGACAATGATCCTGGAATCGAAAACCACGGTATCCGAGTCTATCACCTGCAGGAAAAAACCGGGCAGGTTGACCCATACATAGGTATCCGGCAGGCTATCCGGCAAGAGCTTGTACCGGTCCAGGTTGATGGCTATCCGTTTGAATTTTTCCCAATCGTTATTGTCCATCATCGTGACCATTGCTTCTGATACCTTACCCGTCACCTTCAGATCATTGGCATGCTGGTAATTCCTGATCGCGCCGGCCAGCAGGGCCGTATCGATGTTCACGACGGAGGAATCGATATACCCTACCTCCTTAAGTCTCTTTCCCAGGGATTTATAAAAGCCGAGGGTATCCTTATAAGGATAGGTCAGATAGGTGAGCTTGCGGAACCGGGCAGTTGAGAGGAATTCACGGGTATACGCTTTGAGCGAGTCATAACCTTTGAATTTCGGCTCAAGGTCCTGCAGGGTATTAACGATGCGGTCCGGTCCCGGTTGTAAGACATCTGCCAGNNAGTCGTATCGGTATGAAGGGAAACACTATCATATTTCAACCTTCCCAGCTTGAGATCTTTAGCCAGGGAAAAGAAAGCATCCGTAAGCATGAGGTCGGCCCTGGCCCAGATCAGGACATTATGACGTGCAGTCTCATCTTCCTTGAGCACCCGGTGAATGAATGCAAGGGCTGGATAATGATAATCCGATGGGAATAATCCGTATTCTTTGGAATGTTCGATGAAACTATATAGAGAATCACCGGCTGGCAGCCAGTTCTCCTTATCGCTCCAGCAGGCGGAATATTCCCTTTTTTCATATATCTCTTTAAGCAACCGCCCAAAACTCAGCAAGACGGAATCATTCAGTTTCCCCCCGTTGTCTGACTGGACCTGAAGCATCTTTTTGAGGTCGTCGCTCATATGCTCCTCCATCTGAGCCGGTTTTTTTACAATATCTTTATCGCCATGATTATTGCCTCCACCGCATGAGAAGAAAAGTACAGATAATAGAATAAAAAAAATAAATTCCAGGAGTCGCTTTCGATGATTCATTTTTACTGACACTAATTACACAAATTGAAATACACGGACTACACGAATAAAAGACACTAATTACGCCAAATGATAAAAGATACCCTTAGCAATGCGTGACATTATAATACATGGATCTAATATTTTATGGATGATCCCGGTTATTTTTTCCATTTTACCCCGAACCGGGAGCGCCCAATCCGTCAATAATACGCTACAGGTCGTCAATTCCCCGAATTTGTATCATCAAACGGTACAAAAAGACAGCAATCAGCGGATGATGGACCTGCGTCGATATATTCCTGCCATTGTGCTGGACCTGCGCTATGCCACTGCTGCTAATTTTACCAAGCAACAATTATACCCCCCGGTCCGGACCAGCTTCTTACGACTTCCTGCTGCAAAAGCACTTGCCCACATACAGGAGCAACTGAAGCGGCAGGGACTGGCCCTGAAGATCTTCGATGCCTACCGCCCCTATAGCATCACCAAAAGAATGTGGGAGCTCGTGTNNATGACCCCCGCTATGTTGCCGATCCGGCGAAAGGCAGCGGGCATAATCGCGGAATAGCCGTAGACCTCACCCTTATCGATCTGGCCACCGGCAAAGAGCTGCCTATGCCGACGGGATTCGACAATTTCACCGATTCGGCACATCATGATTTCATGGATTTGCCGGAAGAATCGATCCGAAACCGCAATCTGTTGAAAGGAATAATGGAAAAATATGGTTTTGAAGCGCTCAAAACAGAATGGTGGCATTATAGCCTGCCGCACCCCGAAAATTTCAGGGTGCTGGATCTCACGTTCGACGATCTATATCTCTTTTGTTCCAACGACCGCATCCAGGTTCAGCGGGCCGTAGATATGCGGAAAAGTATCTTCAACGGACGGGGACCAATCGTAGAACAACGGGCTGCTCAACCGGCCGGTTTCGATACTCAGTCTCAGCAAGTCTTTCTTACCGCTGTAAAAACGGTTCAGGACGCCCGGGATCTGTCTTTCTTCGCTGCAATGGATAAAGCCTTCCTCTGGCAGGGAAGCAGACTCATAGTGCCCCGCTGCCTGAGCGTTCATCCATTCCTGTTGGGTAGTGATATGATAAATAATAGCCATTCTTCTTTCTTACATTGTTTATTTGTTTACCCGCCTTTAACGGGCTAGGGTCCTGGGCAGCCTTTGCTCCCGCAACAGGAGATCTGCCAGCACAAAAGCCGTTACCGCCTCGAGCACTACAGGTACCCTTAATGCTATGCATAGATCATGACGCCCTTTTACCGAGAAGGATTCAACCCCCCCTGTTTCCCAATTCAGCGTCAGTTGTTCCTTCGGCGTGGAAGAAGTGGGCTTGACGGCTATCCGGAAGACCAGTTCATTGCCATTGGTAATACCTCCTACAACTCCACCTGCGTGATTGGTCCGGGTCCTGCCGCTACTGTCTTCGATCGCATCGTTATGCTCGCTCCCAAACATTTTAGCAGCCGCAAAACCGGTGCCGAACTCGACGCCCCGTATTGCAGGTATTGCGAATACGGCATGTGCCAGGACGGACTCTACCGAATCGAAGAAAGGCTCACCCAATCCGATGGGCAGGCCGCTGACACGGCATTCCACAATACCCCCGATCGTATCTTTCGCGTCGATGGCTTTTTGCAAACCGGCTTCTATATCGGACTCGCCACCGATTTCCAGTATGGAAGCTGCAACTTCGATGGGCTGTCTCTCAACCGATCCCTTGCCGGAGGGGGCAGGTTGCACCCAGGCGGCTAATAATTTCTNNCGCTACCACCGCTACAGTAAGACGGCCGGAAAAATGCCCCCCTCCCCGGAAGTCCTCAAAACCGGCAAATTTCTCGTGGGCCACGAAATCGGCATGTCCCGGCCTGGGAACGGCGCGCTGTTTCTCATAGTCGCCGGAACGCGTATTTTTATTCTCGAAGAGTATCGTAATGGGTGTGCCGGTAGTCCTGTTATTAAAAAGGCCGCTTTTAAAAATCGGCAGGTCATCTTCTTTACGGGGAGTAGTTCCCTTTTGCAAGCCGCCCTTTCGCCTTTCCATATCAGGCAGAAAGTCTTCTACCGTCAATGCCAATCCTGCCGGGCAGCCATCGATATTCACACCCACGCTCTCGCCATGCGATTCGCCGAAAATAACTATCTTAAAAAGGTGTCCGAATGAATTCATATTCCTTATTACTTCTTCTTTATTATTTCTTCTTTGTCACTTCTTCAGTGAGCTCTTCTTCCTTGATGACTGTCGCCCCAAGCTGTTCCAGGTGTTGATAAAAATCCGGATAGGATTTATTTACGGCCTGGGCCTCTTCAATAAGGGTATCGCCCTCCGCCCCAAGCCCGGCTATCGCCGAGGCCATGGCTATGCGATGATCGTGATGGGAATGAGTCAATGCCCCTTTTAAGTTCACAGAGCCCCCGGCATTTCTTTTTCCTTTTACAAGCATCAGGTCGCCCTGTAATTCGATCTCCACACCCATCTTGCCAAATTCCTCCTGCAAGGCCAAAGAGCGGTTGCTCTCTTTATGGGCCAGCCGGTCCACTCCTTTTATAGTAGTAGTCCCTTCGCAATAAGCAGCCAACGCTACCAAAGGAGGAAAGAGGTCCGGGCAATCCGTAGCATCAAAACGAAAGCCTTTCAACGCAGCAGGCCCGATCACGATCCGGCCTTCCTGGAATGACAGACTGGCTCCGCTATCACGCAGGGCCTCTATGATTGCTTTATCGGCCTGTGTCGACTGAAGGTCCAGGCCTTTTATGGTGAGGGGTCCCGCTATCGCACCGGCGACCAGCAGGAAAGCACCGCCCGACCAATCGCCCTCCACCGTATACTCTCTCACATTGGCATCCATTCGCGTCTCATCATTCGCGTCTATTCGCGTATTTTCCCTTCGCGTCCCAAAATAAAATTCCTCGTAATTGCGGTTGTCGACCCACCAGCCAAAATGTCCCATGATCTGCAGGGTCAGATCGATATAAGGCTTACTCTTCAGGTTCTTCACTTTGATGGAGACGCCCGTTGCACCGGCTGCGGCATAGGCCATCAGCAATCCTGTAAGAAACTGAGAGCTCAGAGAGCCGTCGATCTCTATATTCCGGGGCTGCAAAGGACCCTGTATCTGCAGGGGTAGTTTGCCCTGATTGGATACACATTTTATTCCCAGTTGCGGAAAGATCTCATCGAAAAAATCCATGGGGCGACTCAGCAGGCTCCCTTCCCCGTTCACCATAACAGGCTTGTCGCTCAGGGCCATCAGGGGAGCGAACATCCGTATACCCAGGCCGCTCTCCCCGCAATTCAAGACTCCGCCGACCGGCATCACACCCTGACTGCTAATCTGCAAACTCCCGTCCGGCAGTTCCTTTACCATGGCGCCAAGACCTTCAATCACCCGCAATGCAGCCTTATCATCATTGGAATAACCGGGATGATGGATCAGCGTCGTTCCATGGCACAAAAGAGCCGCGGCGCAGGCCCGTTGCATGGAACTCTTCGAGGTTGGCGCCAGAATGGACCCATGTATACCGGAAGGTTTAATTGTCACCAGCATATGTATCAGCGCGAGTTTATGATTGATAGGATCATTTTCTCCAATTGCACGATCGGGATCGTTTTTACGATGGCGTGGCCGATCTTATTCAGAAGAATGTAATTGATAGCATCCTTTTCCTTTTTCTTATCCATTTTCAGCACAGCCATTACCTTTCGGGCATCGAATTCCGCTAATGTGGGAAGGCCATATCTCTTTAACACTTCAATGAGCTTATCTGAATTCTTGAAATCGGCATACTGCTCGGAGATCATGGAAGCGACTACCATCCCTATAGCAATGGCATGCCCATGCGGCAATTTATAAAGATTCTCGACAGCATGTCCCAGGGTATGACCGAAATTCAAAAGCCTTCTCTCGTTCTGCTCAAACTCGTCTTTCTGTACTATATCTGACTTGATCACCACATTGCGGCGGATGAGTTTCGTAAGGGCTGCTTTGTCTTTTTGATAAAAAGCCAACCTGTTCTTCTCCAACTCCCGAAAAAGGGCGGCATCTTTAACGCTCGCATGCTTGATGATCTCGGCAAACCCATTGACCCATTCTTCCTTAGGGAGGGTCTTAAGCAGGGACGCGTCGTAAAGAAGGAATTCCGGTTGACGTATCGTACCTACCAGGTTCTTATAAAGCCCGATATCGATCCCATTCTTCCCGCCGATAGAGGCATCCACCATGGCCAGGATCGAACTCGGAACAAAACCGAAGGGCAGCCCCCGCATAAACACGGAAGCCACATATCCCGCGATGTCTGTGACCACGCCTCCTCCTACTCCAATGATGAAGGTTTTACGGTCGGCCCCGAAACCGATCAGCTGTTCGAATATCGCNNCGTGCCCTGTATCTTATATTGTTCGCCGGCCTTGATAACGATCGTATTCCAGCCGCCGAATTTTTTCTGATGATGACGAAAAACATTTTCATCCGTGATGATGATGGAATGGGCTTTATCCACCAGCTTTTCCAGGTAAGACAGATCCGTATCGAAATAATAAGTGGTTTTCTTATTTGAAAACGTGTACTGTAATTTTTTCATCTTGGCAGTGTTTCATTCCCGGGAGAATGATTAGCAATTCATGATCTTATTCTGGTGGTTGATAGATTCCATGTGCACCGCATCATAATATTTGGTGATGAACTCCCGGCTCAGGCCCAATTTATCACCCTTGGCGAAAGCCCTTTCCAGCAGCGCGTTCCAACGGTTGGTCTGCAGGATCGTGATATTATTGCTCTTCTTATACTCCCCGATCTTATCGGCGATCTTCATACGCTGACCGATCAGTTGCATAAGCTCGTCGTCGATATGGTTTATCTGTTCGCGCAGTTTTTCGAGCGCGGTAATGAATTCCTTTTCCGTACTGGTCTCATGGCGCCATTTGATGCTGTCCAGCAATTCCCCCAAACGTTCAGGCGTGATCTGCTGCTTGGCATCGCTCCAAGCTTTGTCCGGATCGATATGGCTCTCGATGATAAGGCCGTCGAAATCGAGGTCGATCGCCTCCTGGGCCACATCGAGCAGGATATCCCTGCGTCCGCAGATATGGGAAGGATCGTTGATCATCAACAGGCCCGGGTTACGGCGCTTCATCTCGATGGCCAGATGCCACATGGGCGCGTTGCGGTATTCGGTATTGCCATAGGAACTGAAACCGCGATGGATCAGCCCGATCTGCTTGATGCCTGCTTTAGCCACTCTTTCTACTGCACCGATCCATAGTTCCAGATCGGGGTTGATGGGATTTTTGATCAGTACGGGTACATCGACTCCGCGCAGGGCATCAGCCACTTCCTGGACGCTGAAGGGATTGACCGTTGTACGGGCGCCGATCCAGAGAACGTCTATGTCAAAATGCAAGGCGTCTTCCACCTGTTTGCCGGTAGCTACTTCTATAGTGACAGGCAGGCCGGTAAGCTCTCTCGCCTTTTGCATCCAGGGCAATCCCTTGGTGCCGACCCCTTCAAAACTACCGGGACGGGTGCGGGGCTTCCAGATACCAGCGCGGATCATATCTACCTTACCCGTTTTAGCGAGTCGGGTAGCCGTCTCCAGCACTTGCTCTTCGGTCTCTGCGCTGCAGGGACCTGAAATGATCATCGGTCTTTTATTCCAAACCGTCTGAACGATTTCTTTCATGTTCTTTGTTTCAGTTGCTTCCATGGCAAATAAATTTTGACTTACACTTGTTTTGACTTAGACTTATTAATCCCTACTTATAAGTATCTTCTCTTGATAGCATATTTATTATTAACTACCGGCATTTATTAACTAACGGCTATTCGCGTCATTCATCCTTATCCGTCGGCCTTTATAGTTCTTTCCGTCTATGGCGCGGATCATTTGGGATGCCGACTTACGGTCCACCTCTACCCAACTGTTCATTTCCTTCATATCGATCCTTCCCAGTACTTCTTTTCTCAGGTCGCTCATATCGAGAATGAACTGCAGGAAGCTGGCCTTGTAGAAACCATCCTTGGTTCCCAGGTTGACAAAGAGTTTCGTGAAGTCCCCTGTGCCGCTTCCGCTGAAATCGCGGGCAACGCGGGCATCCCTGGGTTCCCTGGGATCCCTTCTTGCGGGAACACGCTCCCTGCGCTCGCCGCCGCCAACATCGCCCCGGGAATCCTTGTAGTCCCGGGCCCTTTCGCGGACATTCAGATCTTCCGCATTCTCATAATATTTCAGGAAGCGATCGAATTCCATAGCGGCCACCCTCTTCAATACATCCTCCTTACTGATATCGGCGAATTTCTCCGCCAGCATGGGAACATAAGATTCATAATCCCCGTGGCTGATATCGGCCTGTAATAATTTGTCCATGAAATGGAAGAACTGCTTGCGGCATACGTCTTTGCCACTCGGTATCTCCAATTTGTGAAACGGACTCTGCACCATCCTTTCTATCTGCCTCAACTTGCCTATCTCCCGACTATGTACGATCGACAAACAGATACCGGTGCTGCCGGCCCGGCCCGTGCGGCCGCTTCGATGCGTATAGACTTCCAAATCATCCGGTAGTTCGTAATTCACCACATGGGTGATCTCCTTTACATCGATCCCCCTGGCTGCCACATCGGTGGCTATCAGCAATTGCAGGGCTTTCTCCCGGAATTCTCCCATCACTTTATCCCGCTGCTGCTGAGTCAGATCGCCATGCAAGGCGTCGATATCGTATCCTTCCCGTGTCAATTTCTCTGCGATGTTCTGTGCATCGGCCTTGGTACGGGTGAAAATGATCCCGTAAATACCGGGATTGAAATCTATGATCCTTTTGAGGGTCTCGTAGCGGTGATGCGCCGAGGCCACATAATACTGGTGATCGATGCTTTTATTCGCTGTATTCACCTTGCCTACGGTGATCTCCATAGGCTGCTGCATGTATTTCTTACTCACCCGGCGGATTTCAGGCGGCATGGTGGCGCTAAACAACCAGGTCGCTTCTCTTTTAGGAGTATTCTGCAGGATGAATTCTATATCGTCCTGGAAACCCATATTGAGCATTTCATCCGCCTCATCCAGCACCACGTATTTGATCTGCTCCAGGTTGATCGCCTTACGCTCGATCAGGTCTATCAGCCTGCCCGGCGTTGCCACCACAATCTGGACACCCCTTTTCAAGTCCCTGATCTGCAAGCCGATGGAAGTTCCTCCATAGACCGCGATCACATGTATGGCGGGCATGAACTTTTTAAAGAGCTCAATTTCACTCACGATCTGCATGCATAATTCCCGGGTCGGGCATACCAGCAGCGCCTGGGGGTGTTTCTGCCCTTCGTCTATCAATTGTAGCAGGGGCAGGCCAAAAGCCGCGGTCTTTCCCGTGCCTGTCTGGGCCAGTCCTACCAGGTCCTTAGTGCCGCTTAATAAGACAGGGATCGCCTGCTCCTGTATGGGTGTTGGTTCTTTGAATCCCAGCGCATCGGTAGCCTGTACCAGCCTGGGATCTAAGCCCAACCCTTCGAATGTCGTCATATACTATTAAAATTTGGCGCAAAGGTACGACTATTGCTGCCTATTTAAGTATTTTCCTATCTTGTTCGCGTTCTCCATCAGTTCCTGGAGGTATGGATAATTCTCCTTTTCAAGGCAGCTTTTGAACTTCCTCAACTGGGCAATATGCTCATTAAGGACGTCCAGCACATTTTCACGGTTCTGCTTGAATATGGGAAGCCACATCGCCGGATTGCTCTTGGCCAGCCTGACCGTGCTCTCGAAGCCCCCGCCGGCCAGCTCAAAGATCGCATCCTCCTCCTTTTCCTTTTCCAGGACCGTATTGGCCAGGGCAAAAGAGGTGATATGTGAAATATGGCTAACATAAGCCGCATGCATATCGTGACTGTCCGCATCCATATAGACCAGGTTCATACCCAGGTCTGTATAGATCTTTTCCAGGGTTGCCAAGGCATCAGGGTCTGTCTTCTCCTTCTCGCAGATCACGCAGGACCTGCCCGCAAAGGCGTCCCTTACCGCGGATTCCGGTCCGCTGTATTCGGTTCCCCACATGGGATGGGTTGCCACAAAGCGTCTGCGCAGGNNAAGCGCTCCTTTCGTCGATCCCGCATCTGCGACGATCTGCCTTTCATTGATAAGGTCCATCACCTGTTTCATGACCGGTATGGTGGCATCTACGGGGATAGCCACATAGATCAGGTCGCTTTTTTTCACCGCGTCTTCCAGTGGCAGCGCCTCGTCGATCAGACCCAGTTCAAGGGCTTTATCGAGACTCGCCCGGGTGCGGCTTACTCCGACCACATTGCGGACCATTCCCCGGTCTTTAAGGGCCAGGCTGAAGGAGCCGCTGATCAGCCCCACTCCAACTATCGTAATTGTATCAAACATTCGGTTACCATTTATCTTCTAATAATTAATTCCAACTTATCATTTCTCCTTACTGCTCACCCTGACACCGATCCTGTCAATACTCTCCTGTNNACTGCAAAGGCTAACCCGGATATATCCGTCACCGGCTTTTCCGAAAATACCTCCCGGGGTGAGGAATACGCCTGCCCCATGCAATATTTCATCACTCAACGCGAAGCCATCGGGGTAGCCTGCCGGAATCCTGGCCCAGACAAACATCCCGACCTGGTTCTTATCGTAATCCGCTCCCAGCCTATTCAGCAGTTCGAATACCTTATCCCTTCTTTTGCGGTAAATGGCGTTGATGCCATCATACCAATCTTGTCCCAGCGAGAGGGCCTTGGCCGCCGCCAGCTGCACAGGCAGGAACATGCCGCTATCCATATTGCTCTTGAACCGGAGTACCTCCTCTATCCGCTCTTTTGCCCCCGCCAGGGTGCCAACCCGCCAACCGGCCATATTCTGCGATTTGCTGAGGGAATTGAGTTCGATCACCACCTCTTTTGCGCCCGGCAGCCCTAACAGACTCATGGGTTCGTCATTGAGGATGAAGCTATAGGGGTTGTCATGGCAGATCAGGATAGCGTGTTTCTTCGCAAAGGCGATCAGTTTTTCAAAGACTTTGCGGGAAGGTAGTTTTCCCGTCGGCATCTGGGGATAGTTGACCCACATTAACTTGACTTTCCCGGCCTCCGCCTTGTTTACGATGTTTTCCAGTTGCCCGAAATCCGGAAACCAGTCGTTTTCTGCTGTAAGATCATAATCAACGGGGATTCCGCCGGCCAGCTTCACGGCGCTCCGGTAAGTCGGATAACCTGGATTGGGAACCAGCGCAATATCCCCTTCGTCCAGGTAGGTCATACAGATATGCATGATCCCTTCTTTAGATCCTATCAGGGGCAATATTTCCGTATCGGGATTAAGTTCCACGCCATACCATGTCTGATACCAATCGGCCACGGCCTTACGGAGAACAGGGGAACCTTTATAGGATTGGTAGGCATGAACATCCGGTCTGGCCGCCGCTTCCTGTAAGGCCCGGATCACATCCGGATGCGGCGGCAGGTCGGGACTGCCGATGCCCAGGTTGATGATCTTCTTTCCCTGACGGTTGAGTTCATCGATCTCCCGCAGCTTCTGCGAAAAATAGTATTCACCGATACCTTCCAATCGTTTAGAAGTCTTCATTTTTTTATCCAGTTTATTTTTGCGTATCCTTTTACTAACTTTAAACCTCTTTGGCTATACGCTCTCAGCCCCGAAGGCAGAGAGCCTGTCCCGGACTTGTTCCGGGAGGATCGCGCTTCGCTTGACTTACAACTCCCTCACACCGTGATCCCTTTTTTATAGATCCCATATACTTTTAACTCCGCCGTGATCGGCCTGATCGTATCCACCACTTTATTGAACTGCTCCAGGCTATCGAATTCCATATCCGCATGAAAGGAATATTGCCATTCGCTGCCGGGGATGGGAAAGGATTGCAGCTTGCTCAGGTTGATCCCCCCATCTGCGATCTTCGTCAGTACCCTCGCCAGGCTGCCCCTGGAATGATCGGTTTGGAAATAGACCGATGCCTTGTCTGCTCCCGACTGGCTTCGGGACTGGGGCTGGTCTTCCCGTTGAAGAATCAGGAAGCGGGTATAATTATTCCTCATCGTTTGAATATTGGGGGCAAGGATATGCAAGTCGAAAAGCTCTGCGGCCAGTTTACTTGCGATCGCGGCTGTATGCTTACTGCGGTGTTGGTGCAGGTGTTTGGCACTGAGAGCCGTATCCTCCGTCTCCACCAGTTTCCAATGGGGATATTTCTCCAGGAAGTCGATGCACTGCAATAACGCCATATGATGGGAATGAACTTCGCGGATATCTTCCAGCCTGACACCGGGGTTGACCAGCAAATGTTGCCCGATCTGCAGGTAGATCTCGCCGATGATCCGCAAATTGCTCTTTTGCAGGAGATTGTAATTAGGGAGGATGCTGCCGGCAATCGAATTCTCGATCGCCATGACCCCACCAACACTTTCTTTTTTGCCGGCAGCGATCTTGACGACCTCGCGGAAG
>PLXD01000627.1 GCA_003151295.1 Chitinophagaceae bacterium
ATGTTTTCGGGACTATCGAAGGCGACGTTATGGAAGTCGAAGCCTTCCAATATATTGAGCATTTGCAGTACCGTGATACCCTGGCCATTGGGCGGCAATTCCCACACCCTGAACCCCCTGTAGGTGGTCGATACGGGCTCTACCCAGTCGGAGACATGATCGGCTAGATCTTTATAGGACAGGAAACCATTGTTTTTCTTCATGAACAAGTCAATGCTCCTGGCTATTTCTCCTTTATAAAAAACATCCCTTCCCCCGTTGGCAATCTTCTGCAGGGTATTGGCCAGTTGGGGGTTCCTGAATATTTCTCCCCGTCCCGTGACTTTGCCGCCGGGGTGATAGACCTCCCCGAAACCCGGATATTCCGAATATCGATTACTGTACTGGGCGAAATAATAGGCTGTCTCGTCGGCTAATGGGAATCCATTGCGGGCATACTGTATGGCAGGAGAAAGAATTGCCTGCATGGGAAGTTTCCCAAATTTTTTATGCAGTTCATACCAGCCATCGACGCATCCGGGAACGGAGATGGAAAGGGGGCCATTAGCGGGGATAAAGGACAGTCCTCTTTTGGTAAATTCTTCCGGCGTCAATGTATAAGGTGACCTGCCCGAACCGTTAAATCCGTATAGCTTACCGGTTTTTGCATCATACACGATGGCAAAGATATCCCCTCCGATGCCGTTCATCTCCGGCTCCACTACCCCCAGCACGGCATTAGCCGCAATGGCAGCGTCGACGGCAGTCCCGCCTCTCTTTAAAATATCTATGGCTGCCTGGGTTGCAAGCGGCTGACTGGTGCAAGCCATTCCATGTTGCGCGAATACCTGGGAACGGGTGGCGAAAACCCTGCCGGTATATCGATCCTGGGAAATTGCATGGAGGGAAACAGTAAATAGGAACACTAACAGGAGGTTGGCTGGCAGAATGGTCTTGGCTGGCATAATGATAAGAGTTTAAAGACCTTGTCTTTTCTCAATACTGATTTAGAACTCATTCCCCGGGATAATACACGCCGCATTGTTTACGGATGGCGTCCATCACCCGGCTCATTGACAAGCTGAATGCATGTGACAGATAAGGGCTCTCGATCAAGCCTTCATCCAGGCAACGCAGGGTCTCCCGGATCTGGTATTCGAATCCGTTGACCATCGGTTCGAACTGAAAATCCTCGGCTTCCTGTCCCCTCCGGTAAAGGGTCAGGCGATCATTCTTATACCAGGGGGTGGGGATGTGTATGATCCCTTCCGTTCCGGCTATCTCGGCCGTGATGGAAGTCTGGCAACTATATAAGGAGGTCATGATGGCCAGTCCGCCATCTGGATAATGCAGGGTGGCCACGCAGCTATCATCTGTGCCAGTGGGCGCCAGTTGGGCCGTAGCCATGATCCTGGACGGTTCTCCCATCAGTAACTGGCATAAAAACAGGGGATAAACTCCAATATCGAGCAGCGAACCCCCTCCCAGCTCTTTATTATACAATCGTCCTTCCGGATTGAAAGGAGGTGCAAATCCGAAATCGGCCCTTACATATTTCAGCTTTCCGATCTTTCCTTCTCCGATCAGCTCCAGCAATTTTCCGGTGAGTGGCAGGAAACGGGTCCACATTGCTTCCATCAGGAAGGTCTTATTGTCTTGCGAGGCACTGACCATTTCCTGCACCTGCCTGTTTGATAAGGCCATTGGTTTTTCACAGAGCACGGCCTTCCGGTGCTTCAGGCAGAGCAAAGCGTGCTCGCAATGGAATCCATGGGGGGTAGCGATATAAATGGCATCGATATCCGGGGCCGCGGCTAATTTCCAGTAATGATCAAAGCTGCGGGACGCGCCGAATTTTGCGGCAAATTCCCGTGCCCGCTCCCCACTTCTGGAAGCGACCGCCACCAGCTCCGCACCTTCTGTCAGCGCCAGTGCGGCTGCAAACTTAGCTGCGATCTTTCCCGGCCCAATGATCCCCCATTTTTTACTCCCATCCATATTTCTTTGTTTAATTCGATTTGTAACACGAATTAACAATAATATTTAACATAAATCACCCAGATGATGAAGATTTAACCAGGAATGAACTCACTGCTGCCCATTGCCCATTGCCCGCTCACGATTCCCTATCTTCGCAAAAAAAGCCGGGATATGATGAAAACGAGCGCTTTATTGTTCGATCTGAACGGTACGATGATCAATGATATGGCCTATCATATAAAAGCCTGGTATCAGATCCTGAACGACCTAAAAGCCGGACTTAACTGGGAACAGGTAAAAAGCCAAATGTATGGGAAAAACTCGGAGCTCCTGGACCGGGTATTCGGCCGGGAGCATTTTACCGACGAGCAGGTAAAAGAGATCTCGATGGACAAGGAGAGGAGATATCAACAGGCCTATAAGCCCCATCTCAGGCTGATCGAGGGGTTGCCGGAATTCCTGCAGAAGGCTTCCGGTAAAGGCATTGGGCTGGCCATCGGGTCTGCCGCCATTCCGTTTAATATCGATTTCGTGCTCGACAACTTGTCTATTCGTCATTATTTCAGGGCGATCGTCAGTGCCGATGATGTGACCGTTAGCAAACCCGACCCTGAAACCTATCTGAGAGCCGCTGCTTTATTAAAGGCGGATGCTCCTTCCTGCATTGTGTTCGAGGATGCGCCAAAGGGTGTCGAAGCCGCATTTAATGCCGGCATGCGATGTGTAGTGCTGACTACCTTGCATGAAAAAGATGAGTTTAGCCATTATTCCAATGTGATCAGCTTCATATCAGATTATACAGATCCATCTTTGGTATCACTGCTATAGAAAGCATCTGAAGAAATAACGAAACGCTAACAAACCGGATAATAAGCTCGCCCCCTGATTATCGTATAACTTGTTATATGAAGAATAAGCCTTCCCTGTTTTTAGTGATCCTGGTCATATTCTGCGGCATCTTCGCATGTAAGAAAGTAATACAGGTAAAATTGCGGAATGCCGCATCGCAGATCGTGATCGAAGGTAATATAACCGATCTCCCGGGCCCCTACCACGTGAAGCTCAGCAAGACTGTCAATTTCAGCGCGGATAATAGCTTTCCTCCGGTATCAGGAGCCGTAGTGCAGATCACGGATAGTACGGCTGCGGTGTCGGAGATCCTGACGGAATCTACTCCGGGCACTTATAACACCAATTTGCTGCAGGGTTTCCCGGGACATACTTATAACCTTTCTGTAACAGCCGAAGGACAGGAGTATACAGCGAGCTCTACGATGCCGGAACCGGTCGAACTGGACTCCGTTAACTTCTCGAGAGATATCGATTTGGAAAACGATCAGATCATTGAGGCAGTCGTCGATTTCCAGGATCCCCCCGGACCAGGCAATTGCTACCAGTTCACAGAGACGATCAACGGAAAATTGCTGGACAGGATCTTTGTTTTTAACGATCGCCTCTCCGATGGAAAATATATCAGTCAGATCCTGTTTACCGATAGCGCCTACCTGCATATCGGGGACACCCTTCGGCTTCGGATGTTTTGCATCGACCCCAATGTTTACAATTATTTCAATACGCTGGAACTGATCACGGAAGATAATAGCTCTCAGTCAGCTACGCCCGCGAATCCTATGACAAATATCAGCAATGGTTCACTGGGATATTTCAGCGCGCATACGATCTTTACGAGGGAATTACAGGTTTATTAAGTCACCCACTATTGACCCACTCACAATTAAGGTTGATAACTCTTTATTTTGTTATAGAGCGTTTTCCGGTCGATCTTCAGGATCTCCGCTGCCTTGGATTTATTATAGTTCACCTGTTTCAGCACATTCATGATGGTATCGTATTCCGCCTGAGCGGCCGCATTCTTCAGATCCGTATCCCTGTTGCCTATGGGATAATGGTTGTTATTGGCTGGCACCGGTTCAGCGGCCGGGGGTTGATGCAGATGGCTGAATTGATGAGGATCGATAATTTCAGGAGGTAATACCCTGGCGTCGATGAGGCCGGAAGAAGTTAGCAGGGCGGCTCTACGGATCACATTTCTGAATTCCCGTAAATTACCCGGCCAGGAATATTGATGGAAGATATCCATTACTTCGGGTTCGAACCCTTCCACCGTTTTGTTAAGCTCTTTATTGGCTTTTTGCAGGAAGAAATCCGCGAACAAGGGTAGATCTTCCATCCGTTGGCGGAAAGCAGGTAAAATGATGGAAAATTCATTAAAACGATGGAACAAGTCTTCACGAAACCTTCCTTTACGATAAGCCTCCTGGAGATTCTCATTCGAAGCGACGATGATGCGGGTGTCAACATCCATCTCTTTNNCTTTCACGCCACCCACGCGTTTAAATTTTCTTTCCTGGATCACCCGCAGCAAGGCAGCCTGTATCTCATACGATAGATTGGCGACCTCATCCAGGAATAAGGTGCCTCCATTGGCCAGCTCAAAATGGCCTTCTTTATCATTAAGGGCGCCCGTAAAAGCTCCTTTTACGTGACCGAATAATTCGCTTCCTGCCAATTCTTTTGACAATGTGCCGCAATCCATGGCTATGAAAGGCTTGTCCTTTCGGGCACTGAATTGATGAATGGTCCTCGCAATCACTTCTTTACCTGTGCCGCTCTCTCCATAGAGGATGATACTGTAATTAGTCGGTGCGACCAATTCGATCTGCTTGTATAATTCCCGGGTAGAAGGGGCTTCCCCGACCAGGAAATCGTTTTCCATATAGAATCGGGCGTTCTTTTTGGAACCGGAGGATGGAGAGGATGATTTTTGCGATTCGGCAGCGGAAGGGGTATCCTGCAAAGCTTTGCCGATAACATTCAGCACTTCTTCCGGTATGAGCGGTTTGGTGATATAATCAAAAGCGCCTGCTTTAATAACGTCCACGGCTGTTTTGATATCTGAATAACCGGTAATGATAATAACAATGGCGTGGGGATTCAGTAATTTAATTTCTTTCAATACTTCACGCCCTTCCTTGTCCCCCAACCGGAAATCGCAAAGCACAGCATCGAATACGGACTCCTTGTATTTTGCAATACCCTTATTGCCACTATGG
>PLXD01000125.1 GCA_003151295.1 Chitinophagaceae bacterium
AAAAAGCATGGAGCTCCGCCAGCAGTGGTGGAAGCAAGGGGAGGAAGAGGGCTGGACTTTTCTATTCTATCATGATATTAAAACGCCGATTTACCCGTCTCATTAGCGTCCAAAAAAAACGGCCTGCCCTGGAAAGAGCCGGCCGTTGCTAACCTATGAAAAACACCAGATTCAAATGTCGGTAATCAAGTATAGGTTGGTAAATCTAATCGGTAAAAAAGCAAAATCTCAGGGTCTATTTAATTGCCGAAACGGCGGGGCATTGTCTGATTGGGGTATCTTCTTGGTTGCATCATCCTTTGTTGCTTGCGTTGCATAATTTCCCGCCGTACAAAATTGTTAAAGTCTTTCTCGGTATGAAAGAACATATTTACTTTATCCCGGGGGAGAGCCCTGGAGAACTCAAAGTTGTATTTCTTCCGGATATTCAGCACCGCCTCTTCCCTGCTGATCTCGTCCCGGTTATCCCGGAAGGATAGTTGAACCTGGCGCATCTCCGCCGTATATTGGTTATAAATAGGCCAGAAACGCTGGCCTTCTTCGGGAGTAAGGTTCATCCTTTGTGTCAGGTAAGCAATCTTATAGGATTCCAGCCTCCCACCATCCGGAGGCCCCTGTACACCGGGATCCTGGGCCATGCAAGAGGATAAGGCGATCACGCATATGAGTATGATGGTTGCTATTAAATATTTCATTTTAATTCGTTAGGGAGTTTTTAGAACTGCCGTGCTCGTCTGAATATTGTTGAAGCTCGGCATCGGGTACACCCCCCAGAAAATCCTTCACATCGCTATCATTGATATCCAGTGTTGCCGTACTGTTCGTCCCGGCCTCGGATAATGGCTCATTTTGTTCATTTTGATTCTCCAGGTAGTTCAGGATCTCCTGGTCGCTGATCTTGGCCAGGTTATTCGTCATATTACTTTCTCCGGATGCAACGGGAGGCTTCTCATCGTGGTGGTAGACCCGGATACCCGCTGTTACAAGTAAGCCGGTAAGGGCGGCGGCCACTGCATATTTCATCCAGACTCTTATCCTTCCCCTGTTCATGGAAACGACTTTAGCTCCTTCCCGGTTAACCCTGGCTAAAAGAGTGGGGACTAACGTGTCAAAATATCCTTCCGGTACGGTATATGCCTGCTTATTTTTGAGTCCGTTCATCAGGGGCGAGAGAACTTCTAAGGGGTCGTTCTTATCTAATTCGGTCTTCTCAAACTCATTCTTCTCTAACCCGGTCTTTTCTAATTCGTCGTTCACAAATCGGAGGGCTTGCAATTCCGCTACCAGGTTTCCCGGCAGTTCGGAAAAATACCCCACGGGTTCAGTAAAAAGCTCCTTCTTTTCGAGGCGGCTTAAAAGGGGAGAAAGGATCTCCAGTTCTTCCCCGGCGGAAGAGGCCTCGTCGGCCTTTATGCGCCTCATCAGCGTTTCGGCAAATCCATCAAAAAAGCCAACCGGGACCCCATACGAAGGCTGGTCGCGAAGTCCAGCCAATATAGCAGGGTCTTTGATTCCAGCTACCGTCCCGGCAAAGGCTTCGAAATAACCATCGGGAACCCTGTATGTCGGGGCCGATCCGATGCCGGCCACAACAGGACTGATCGCCCTCAATTCGTCTAATATGGTTTTATTGCCTTGCATACGCTATTTACAGACCCCTTTCGTTAACTAAAGTTTAATAATTCAATATATAATCTTCGATTTTTTTCACCGCATGGTGGTAGGAGGCTTTTAATGCTCCTTCCGATGTTTCCAGCACCCGGCTCATCTCTTCGTAAGGCATCTCGTCATAATACCGCAAACCAAATACAATGCGCTGTTTTTCAGGCAATTGCTGAATTGCTAATTGGAGTTTCCACTCCAGTTTGTTGGGATCGAAATGCTTGTCCGCGATGATCTTATTGCTCAGCCCGCTTTCCATGTCACTAAGCGAGAAAGTGGCTTTCTTTTTCTGTTGTTCCAGGAAGCTCAGGCATTCATTGGTAGCTATCCGGTACAGCCAGGTATATAGTTGAGAGTCTTCACGGAAGTTCTGCAGCCCATTCCACACACGTATAAATATATTTTGCAATACGTCATTCGCGTCGTCATGATCAACGACCATACGCCGGACATGCCAATAAAGCTTCTCCTGGTATTTTTTGATGATGGCAGTGAAGGCTTTTTCTTTATTTTCAGGGTCACGGAACTGCATCAGCAATTCTGTGTCGTGAATATTCACCCCCATACGGTTAGCGATTTTGTTTGCAAATTTACCATTGGACCCTATATACCGAGCCAGGTTTAAAAGGTTGTAGGATAAGTTGTGCTAATACAATTATAGCAATTATTATTATATAATTATGAGAACCCCGGCGGAGGGCCGGGGTTCGGAGTATTTTGCCGATTATTTACTCTTTCTGGCGATAACTTTTTCTACCGCAGCCACGACATGTCCGGAGGTCAACCCATATTTTTCCAGCAATTGGGTCGGGGTACCACTCTCTCCGAAAGTGTCGTTCGTGCCTACATATTCGATGGGGATCGGAAAATTCTTCGTTGCCACCTGTGAGATAGCATCTCCCAGTCCGCCGATGATATTATGTTCTTCTACCGTGACGGCGCATTTGGTTTTACGGATCGATTGCAATATGGCGGTTTCATCCAGGGGTTTGATCGTATGAATATTGACCACTTCTACGGATAATCCCTTTTCTTCGAGGGCCTTACCGGCTTCGATAGCCTTCCATACCATGTGGCCACAGGCGAAAATAGATACATCGGTCCCTTCCGAGAAGAACTGGGCCTTGCCGAGCTCAAAAGGCAGGTTTTCCGTGAAAATGGGCCATACAGGACGGCCGAAACGGAGATATACCGGCCCTACATAATCGGCGACGGCCAGGGTAGCCGCCTTGGTTTGGCTATAATCGCAAGGGACGACCACGGTCATGCCGGGTAACATCTTCATCATCCCGATATCTTCCAGGATCTGGTGGGTTGCCCCGTCTTCCCCTAAGGTGAGCCCGGCATGGGAAGCGCAGATTTTAACGTTTTTTCCGGAGTAGGCGACCGATTGGCGGATCTGGTCATATACACGGCCGGTGGAAAAATTGGCGAAAGTAGTCGTAAAAGGGATTTTACCACCGATGGTAAGCCCCGCAGCGATACCGATCATATTGGCCTCCGCAATGCCACACTGCACGAAACGTTCGGGGTTTTCCTTAATAAAAGGGTGGATTTTCAGGGAGCCTGCCAGATCCGCTGTCAGCACAACTACGTTCGGGTTCTTCCTGCCCAATTCCGTGATACCGTCTCCAAATCCGCTACGTGTGTCTTTCTGGCCCGTAACCTGTATATCTTTTAACATGGATCGCTGATTAAATTGATTTTTGGTAGTACAAAGTAAAGAAGAAGTTTCGGAATTTCCAGCGGAGGCTCAATTCAGCTCGGAAAATTTGCCGTTATAGAATTTCTCGNNTTCTCGTCGGCCTTTAATTTTTGCTCCCATCTCCAGGCCGTTGACATCATTTCTTCCAGGGAATATTGGGGTTTCCATCCCAATTGTTTTTTTGCAAGGTCATTGTTGGCATAAATAGCGATTACGTCACCCGGTCTGCGGGCGCCGATGGCATAGTTTAGTTTCACACCGCTAACCTTTTCAAAAGCCTGAATAGCCTCCAGTACGGTTACACCATTACCGGTTCCCAGGTTGTAGACCTCGCATTTTTTGGAGTTTTTCCTGGCCAGCAGGAACTCCAATCCCAGGGTATGGGCATGGGCGATATCGCAGACATGGATAAAATCGCGGATGCAGGAGCCGTCCCGGGTATTATAGTCATCTCCNNACTTTCCGATGGCCGTCTGGGTGATGGCAGGCACCAGGTTGGCCGGTCTGCCGATGGGCATTTCTCCGATCAGTATGGTCGGATGCGCCCCCGCCGGGTTGAAATATCTAAGCAAAATACATTTTGTCTTCGCGGATGCTTTTGAGAATTCGTTGATGATCTGCTCGCCCATTTGCTTCGTATAACCGTAAGGCGATTCGGCGGGTTTGGGGGGGGTCAGCTCCGTAACAGGCACCACGTCCGGGTTGCCATAGACGGTGCAGGAAGAGGAAAATACGAAATAGGGAATTTCGAATTCCTGGACGCATTTCAGCAGGTTGATCAGGGATTGCAGGTTGTTCTCAAAATAGAGAAGGGGCTGCTCCACGGACTCTCCGACCGATTTGAAGGCTGCAAAATGAATGATGCCGGCTATATTTTCGTTCTCCTGAAAAATAGCGAAAGTGTCGTCATAATTACAGAGATCGACCTTATAATTCTTGATCTTCGTACCGGTGATCTTTTCTACGCCTTCCAGTATTCTCGGGGAGGAGCGGATATTATTATCCACACAAATGACTTCGAAACCGTTCTGGATCAGGTCTACGATCGTGTGTGAGCCTATATAACCACATCCACCCGTAACAAGGATCTTTTTCATCTGGGATTTTTTGTTTTTTGTGACCTTATTGAATTATTTATGATTGATCAGATCGATCAGATACTCCCCATACCCGCTTTTCAGCAAAGGTTGGGCAATGACTTCCAGCTGTTTGCTGTCTATAAAGCCCTTTCGGTAAGCGATCTCCTCGATACATGCGATCTTGATGCCCTGTCTCTGCTCGATGACCTGGACAAATTGCGAAGCTTGCATCAGCGAATCGAAGGTGCCGGTGTCCAGCCAGGCCGTTCCACGGTCCAGGATAGAGACTTTTAGTTGGCCTCTGCGAAGATATTCTTTATTGACATCCGTGATCTCATATTCGCCCCGGGGGCTGGGCAGTAGATTTTTGGCGATGCTCACCACCTCATTATCATAAAAGTAAAGGCCCGGCACTGCATAACTGCTCTTGGGCTTTTGGGGCTTTTCCTCGATGGAAATAGCGTTCATTTCTTTATCAAATTCCACGACGCCATAACGTTCCGGGTCACTGACCTGGTAGGCGTATACGATA
>PLXD01000600.1 GCA_003151295.1 Chitinophagaceae bacterium
CAGGAGGAGCTTGGAAGAGAGCAGCACGATCATGCCCGAGAAGAACAGGATCCCCGTGATCCGCCAGCCTTTGGCCGCCCCCGGTTTCAGCCATTCGACGTGCCGGGAAGAAAGTTTGGCGGTCCTCTCGCCGAAATCAAGCGGAACGGACAACAGGAATAAGATAGCGAAGAGGATATAGCCCGAAAAAAAGATGGCATTCTGGTTCAGCGGCCAGGAGAGTTCATGGTAAAAGAAAAACGAGCTGTCTTTGTACAGGTGATAATGCCAGGCTGCCATGAGCAGGCAATACAGGCAGGTCATAAACAGCAGCAGGCAATAAGCCGATAGCAGTTTCCTGCGCCCGGCATTATCTGTAAAGGACCCTGCGCAGAGGATGAAGGGTATGGCTACGAGGGTCGCTTTTCTTTCGACATATTTCCAGCCCGTTTCCAGATGATGACTATAGGTCAGGCCGATGAGCTCAATGAGGAAGAGTGAAAACCAGGCCAGGAAATATTTGTTTGAAAAGGCCGCCTTCAAGGCAGGGCCCGGACCTCCGTCAGCCAATCGAAGGAGCAACAGCGCGATAATACAAAGGCTGTTGATATTGAACCAGGAGAACAGGGTCGTCGTAATCACCACGAGTACCAGGAAGAAGTGGACCTTGTTATGCAAAAAAGTTTTTCCGCCCGGATACGATAATAGCATGATAAAAGGATTGGCTCAGGATTTGATGCGGTATTTCATCTTGCGGCGGATGTACAGGTATAGCGATAGGATATAACCGAAGACAAAACCCGCTCCAAGGCCCGCGAAGACCATTTTTCGGTGAGGGCTGACCGCTTTACTGCCTCCAGGCCTTTCGAAAGATTTCAGCACCAGGAGGGCGTCGGAAAATTTCAATTGATACTCGTATTCCAACAATTCTCTTTGTAATTCTACCAACTGCCCGTTGATGCCAGTGATATCGAGTATGACCGGCCCCCCGTTGGTTTTCGGGCGGTACAGCGACTCTGCGATGTCGGTTTGTATGGAATCCAGTTTCGCTATATTCAATCTTATTTTGGCGATCATTCCTTTGAGCCCCGATCTTTCCTCCTCCACCCTGATTTTCACATAGTCGTTGTTCTGCAGCCCATTGATAAGTGCTCGCTGCAGTTCCTCCAGTACGGTAGTATCCTTTACCATCGCTATTACCGTGAAACTGCCGCCCATATTCATGTTGCCCGGTTTATCGATCTCTTCCGCCGTGAGGCTGGTTACCTTTTTCAGGAGGGTTTCCCCGCATTGGAAGACCTTTGACAGCGACGCATAGGATTTCTTATTCAAGAGGTCATCCCAGATCTCGATCAGGCGGATCTGTTCGGAAGTGTTGAGGATATATTCTTTTTGCGGGCTCTGCGACAGGGAATAGGAGGGGATGGAATTGGGACGAAGGATCAGGATGCTGGTATACTGCTTCGGCGATAACGTGTATAAGAGGATCCCTCCCAAAAGGCCCACCAGGGAACATATAAATAAAATGTCCTTATAACGTCGTAAAAAAGAAATTACATTTTCCAACAGGGCCAATAGGTCCAATTCATCAGCCTGTTCATTTGGATCTTTCAGGTTGTCCTGCATAACTGGTCGGGTATTAAATTATATTTGTATCTCCCGTTCGGCGGGCGCTCGCAAGATATANNTATTTTCATTATAGGTCCGAAGCTATGGCGCCCAGTAACAGGAAAAGGTTGTTGTCTAATTTTTTCGCTTTAAGCATTATCCAGGGAACAAACTTCCTGCTTCCAATCCTCGTAATGCCCTATGTGATAAAGAGGATCGGCACGGACGGATTCGGTATCGTGGCGATCGCGCAGGTCGTTATGATGTTCTTTATCAGCATCTCCGATTATGGATTCAACCTGACTGCCACCCGTGATGTATCGCTCAACCGGGATAATGCCGGCATTATTTCGAGAATTTTCAGCATGGTGTTGACAACCAGACTCTTACTCTGTGCGGTGCTTTTTATTCTCCTGCTTGGGGTGATGAGCCTGGTGCCGGGTTTAAGATCTTATCTGCTCCTGTACACGCTGGCGTTCACTACCGTTATCGGGCAGAGTCTCCTGATGAACTGGCTTTTCCAGGGGATCGAACGTATGAAATTCGTCACTTTCATAAGTCTGCTGGCCAGGTTTATATTTGTATTGCTGGTTCTTTGCTTTATAAAGACGAAGGCCGATAATATCTATTTCATTTTTTTTACCGGACTGGGAAATGTGATAGCGGGACTTGCCAGCATAGCGGTCGCTATGCGATTGTTGCATATAAAATGGATCCCGCCGACTTTTTCAGAAATACGTCTCGAGCTGATAAACGGATGGCATATTACCGTTTCCAACCTGTCCGTGAGTTCCTATATGTATGTCAATGTGCTGATCCTGCGATTGTTCACCAGCGACACGGTTGTCGGTTATTATAGTATCGCCGAAAAAATAATCACGGCAGTGCGCCAGATCCTGAGTGTCTATTTCCAGGCGATCTATCCGCAACTTTGCCTGATGGCTTTAACAGGCAGACGGGAAGTCCTTCAATTCCTGAAGGTATATTATCTGCCGTTCCTGGGCGCCGTATTTGCCGGATGTTGTATTTTATTGCTTTTCTCTCAACAACTCGTCGGGATTTTTATAGACAATCACCAATATATCCCGGCCCTGTTCCTCCGGATCATGAGCTTTGTACCGTTCATCATCTGCCTGAACATCCCTTCTTTCCAGTTATTGATGGCGCATCATGAGAAAAAACAGCTCCTGCGGATCTTTGGAGGCGGCACCTGCATCAATTTGATACTGAACCTGTTTTTGGTAAGAATATGGGGTCCTCTCGGAACCTGTTATGTTATTATTATTACGGAGACCCTGATTACGGCAGGGCTGATTGTTGGTATGGAAAGCAAGGCGAGTTCCTCGATCCTTTCAAGAATTGTTTTAAAACGGCAGCCATGAAGTCGTTCGATGAAATGCGGGAATCGTCCGGAAAGGATTTGCCGGCAGATTCGCCTGCCGATCCGCTGATGGATGAGTCGAAAGCTCCTGCCGGGACGGGAGCTGCCGGCAAAAAGGCCGGATGCGTCATTCTTTTTAATCCCCAGCCCTCCGTTATTTCTAATATCGGCACCTACTTTTCCTCCCTGGATCTATTGATCCTTGTGGACAATTCGCCTGTTAAGGACCTTGTTTTGCTCGATCGGCTCAGGCAGAATCCAGGGAAACTCGTTTACAAATGGCTTGGGTGCAATGAAGGGGTTGCGAGCGCCCTGAACATTGCGTGCCGGATCGCTATTGAAAATGAATGCGAATGGCTGTTGACCATGGACCAGGATAGCCGGTTTAATGAATCCGGTGCGGCTTCCCTGTTTCAGCTTACCGGCCCCGTTAGGGATCGACACGCGGGCGTAGGGATCATCACTCCCTACCATAGGGTCAATGAGGTATTCATTGAGTGGCATGAAGAGAAATTCAGCGTCATTCCGGCGACCATGACTTCGGGAAACCTGCTTTATCTCCGGGCCTGGTCCTCTATTGGGGGATTCGAGGAAAAACTGTTCATCGACTACGTGGATTTTGAGTTCTGCCTGCGGCTGAGGAAAAACGGTTTTCAGGTCATTCAAGTCAACCAGATCTATCTGGAACATTCTTTGGGCGATTTCCGGATAAAGAACTTTTTCGGAAGAAAGGTGGGTATATCCAATCACAATTTTATAAGAAGATATTACATTACAAGAAATAAGTTGTACACGATCCGAAAATATTTCCATTTCGACCGGTCATTCTGCCTCGTCATATTGAAATCTTTGTTGGGTGATGGGCTGCGGGTATTGTTCTATGAGAAGGACCGATACCGGAAACTGCGGGCGATGTTTACCGGGATGCTGCATTTCATGTTCAATCGCTATGGTGTATATGCAGGAAAGGGTAACGATGTGAATAAAAATATCAATGCGAACAGGGATATTGAATAAGCCAAACAAGGATTTTGAATAAGGCAATATGGGGAAATGCTATATCATTATTTTAAATTATAAAAGATGGGATGAGGCCCTTGCCTGTATCACGTCCGTGTTTGCGTCGGATTATCCTGATTTTACAGTGATCGTTGTGGATAATGATTCGGGCAATCAATCCTTGCAGCATATCATAGAAGGGGTAGGGGGATCCCGGGATCATTTGTTGTTGGACAAGGAGTCTTTGACGAAGGAATCGGTCACAGGGTTTCGGGGCCTGGTGCTGATTCAAAACGACCGTAATGCGGGTTTTGCCGGCGGCAATAATATGGCGCTGCGAATGCTACTGGAGGAGGATGCCTGGGTATGGCTCCTGAACCCGGATATGTCGGTGGAGC
>PLXD01000577.1 GCA_003151295.1 Chitinophagaceae bacterium
AAAATAGTCCTATTTTGACCTATAAACATCACCGCCCATAATGACGAAATATATCCTTGTCCTGCTCGCATGGGTCTTGATCCTGCTTAATGAATCCTGCTCCTCCTCTCATAAACTCACGAAGCCGGAAGCACCCATGACACCTGTGACGGCAGTGATATCACCCCTGGCACCCTTAGACTCCCTGCCGGCCCTTCCGGTATCGGAAATAGATATTCCTGTGAAGATCGTTGGCCGCACGCTCCTGGCCCGGATCGATTCCACCATTCCCCGGGAATTCAGCTCGGACGGCTGGCCGAATTACCTGCAACCCTCTTGCGATTTTCGCTACAAATACCGCTTCGTGCGCTCAGGCCTGCAAATTAGTTGCACGAGCAATAAACTCGGCGTGTTACTGAAAGGAAGCTACCAGATCGCCGGGAGTCGCTGCCTATGCGCCCTGGATAAGCCAGTTTCCCCCTGGATTTCCGGAAATTGCGGGTTTGCACCGGAACCCATGCGCAGGGTCAATATCAGCATGAGCTCACAATTGTATGTTTTACCTGGCTTTCGCGTCAGGACTACTACCCGGCTTGAACAATTACAGGCTCTGGACAAATGCACCGTCTCTATCTTCTCGTCGGACGTCACCCAACAAATACTCGACAGCATCCGCTCGTCGGTGATCAATTTCTGCACGTTACTGGATCAGCGCCTCGGCGGAATGAACTTCCAGGGATTCATTCAACAGATGACAGCCGTTTCCTACCACAAGACCCCTATCGGCCAATATGGATACCTTACCATCGACCCTACCGCCATACGGCTCGGCCGCCTGAACTATACCAGGGATACGTTCGCCCTCTCGGTAGGCCTCTCCTGCCGGCCTGTATTATCCTCCGACAGCACCAATAGCAAGGTTTCACCACCCCTTCCTCCCCTGCAGACCGTAGACAACCGGGACGGCCTTTCCCTCTTCCTGAACGCTTTCTATGATTATCGTTTCCTTACCAGGCTGATGGCAGACTCCCTCCGCGATAAGGTCTTCACCATCAAAGGGAGGACCATCGTAGTCAAAGACGTGGTCATCAAAGGCATAGCAGGTCATCAGATCGAGGTAATGATCGATTTTGCCGGGAGCAATTCCGGTCGGATCTTCCTGCGCGGGACACCGGTATTGAATGCGGAGAAACAGGCCCTTACCATCCCCGATATCTCCTATTCCCTGGAAAGCGGAGACCTGGTCCTGAAAATAGCCAGGAGCCTGTTCAAGAATAAAATCCGCAAATCTTTGGAGGGAAATTCGTATNNTCAGCCCTCATCAAAACCAACCAGCCCATGCTGGATACCCAATTAAACAGGTCCCTGACCCGGGATACATGGTCGACGGGGAAGACCAGGGACATCAGGCTCATCGGTCTGCTCAGCCAGGAAAAAGGACTGCAGGTCCAATTATATGTGGCCGCAAATCTATCTATAACCAGCCTGGGAACACTCAAATAAAACGCTAAGTGCTCCCCGGCCGGGCGTAGACCCGAATTTTCTGCCTGTTTATCGGGAAAAAGCAACCATTAACAAATCATTATCGTACTGATCCAATGAGTGAAGGTAGTTTGCACTTATAATAACCTATACAAAACGGACCTTCAATTTTGATAGCAGGCAATACCCAAATAAGTACGTTGATAGCAGGCTGCCGGTCCAATGACCGTGCCAGCCAGAAAGAGCTATACTATTTGCTCAGGGACTATGCTATGAAGATATGTTATCGTTATCAAAACAATCTCGAACAGGTAGAAGAAATGATGAACGAAGGTTTCATGAAGTTGTTTAAGAATATGCATCAATTCGAGGAATCCAGGCATGCGGATATTACCGCCTCGCTGAAGGGCTGGTTTAAGCGTATTTTGGTCAATACCTGCATTGACTACTACCGCAAAAATGCTTCCTATATCAATGGCCAGGTGCTGACTGAAGCCGCCGAGGAGATTGCAGACCGGCAGGAGAACGGATTAGACATTTTATCTTACAAGGAGATCATCGAAGCCATCAGGCAGTTGTCGCCGGCCTACCGCACCGTTTTTAACTTATTTATTATAGAAGGACTCACACACGAAGAAATAGCCGGCCACTTGGGTATTTCCATCGGTTCTTCAAAATCCAACTTATCAAAAGCCAGAGAAAACCTTCGAAAGATCCTAAACAAAAAAACTGACCAAAAAGCATATGTTGCACCTTTCCGATAAAGAGTTGGACCTGCTTAGCCAGGAAGCGGCTAAGCAGTACGATCCGGGGATGGAACATAGTCCCGGGTCATGGGAAAAACTCGATCAGCAATTAACCAGGGACCTGGGAAGAACAAGGCCGTCGTTCTTCCGGGGATACCGTCGTATACCTTTCCTCTACGCGCCGATAGTCGTTCTGTTGGTGAGTGTAAGCTATTTCCTGGTCAAACAGGCATTCCGGCCGAATGGTTCGGCAAATACCCGGTCCGATACTGCTTCCCTTGCCGGTCCCGCGAACAGCAGCCCGCCCGGTGCAACAATAAGGGCTATGCCCTCCACTGCTTCCTCCGGAGCGACGGATGACAAATCACAGAAAAAAGATCAGTCACCTAAAATTGAAATCCCGCAAAACAACTCTACTTCTAAAAACGCCACTACTGAAAAAGAACTGAATACTCCTTCCTCCGCCACTGGAAATGAAACAGCCTCAGGAAGCGAAGGGTCAACCGTTGCCAATAAGGATAGATCCGTATCGGGCATCGAAAGGACCGCAGGCCAAAAAACCAGCCGCGATCTTGCCGGCAGGAACAGCAAAACCAGAAACC
>PLXD01000326.1 GCA_003151295.1 Chitinophagaceae bacterium
CCGGTACGGCTCCTGAAGCAGACTCGGTTTTAATTAGGGGAATGCGTACTGTTTTGAAATAGAAAAGATGCAAAGGCGTATATTTTTGGGTAATTTTTTTGCTTTAGCTGCAGGCAAACCGCTGTAGTGAATCGACACCAATGATTACATGGTTTTTGCCAACAGGAAGTCTCTGAAGGTTGGTATCTTAAGCCGTGGAATAAATGGCACTTATGTCGTTGAAGGGGGCACTTATACAAAATCCGGGCTATTAACGGTTGGAATGACCTAGGGGTGCGCCGGTTAAAGATGAATCATACAGGATCTTATGAGATACAAAAAACGAATTTGCGGCTGTTGTCTTGTTCTTTTAGCCTTTTCGGCTTATGCCCAAAAGCTAAATAAGCCTGATCTTGTCAAATTGCCTTTTGCCTTTTCCCAGGTGAACCGGACGCCTATGGAAAATACGCCGGTTTATTTTAATGCCCGCCTGCTACTGGTGGCCAATTACCGGCCTGGGGGGGTAAATGCAAAGGGCAAAGATGCGTACCTGTATATTGATGACCTAGTAACGGGCGAAGAAGTGGCGCGGTTCGGAACGGGACATACATTCGTGAGTGCGTATGTAAATGGTCCGGAGTTGCATGTGTTTGCCCTGGATTTCTCTGATTTCGGTGAAATCATAAAGTCTAAAGGGATCACGCACTTTGTTACCAGGGATCTAAAGGAATGGACGGAAGAAACGGCGATACAGCCGTCGGAAGGGGAGTCCTTATTTAATACTTCGGTATGCAAAGATGAAGAGGGCTTTCTTATGGCTTACGAAACGAACAAGCCTGTTCAGTTTTGTTTCAAATTTGCCCGGTCGAAAGATTTAAAGACGTGGAACAAGCTTGCGGGGATAGCTTTTACCGGGGAGCATAAGGAATATTCGGCCTGCCCGATGATTCGCTATATCAAGCCCTACTATTACGTTATTTATCTTCACGCAAAGATTAAAGACCATAATGGATGGATATCTTATATAGCAAGGTCAAAAGACCTGGTGGATTGGGATCTCAGCCCTTTCAATCCGGTGCTGGAAGCAACTGAATCGGAGGGCAAGAACAATTCAGATGTTGATATATTAGAGTATGAAGGGAAAACCTATCTCTTTTACGGCATTGGGGATCAGCAAACCTGGAGTACAATCAGGGTGGCGATGTATGACGGTTCAATGAAGGAGTTTTACGAAAGTTATTTTCCGAAGAGCCAAAAGTTTAACAAAGTTTCGGCTAAACAATAATTAATATTGATTTCTGGTGAAAACAAGTAGGAGAAGCATATTGAAGTTATTAAGTTTATCGATTGCTGGTAGTCAGCTACCGTTTCATTCATATGGCAATGGAGAAACCCATCTGGCCGGAGTAGGGGAGTTGCAGGATATTACGTCTTCTTTCAATCCCCATTCCGGGGAATGGGATATCGGATGGCCGGGACGTATAGCTCAATACGACCTGGTTTATAAAAGTCCCCCGATTGATCCTTTACAAGGGATTCCCTTGGGGAACGGCGATATCGGCGCGCTTTTCTGGTGTGAAGAATCCAGGATCATCATCGCTGTTAATAAGAGTGATCTTTGGGAAGATTCAGCATTTGAAAAATTGGATAACTGGAAGCCGGAGGAGGAAGACCGCAGCACAACTCTTCGCCACGCCTGCAGGATCGTTATCGATTTCCACTTCCCGGTATTCAGCACATTATTTTTGAGTGATTTTAATGGCAGGCTGGCCCTGGCTGACGGTTCCATGTTATTACAGGGAGCAAGTCCTTATGGCCGCCTTGAACTGAAGGCTTTTATTGACCATTCCAGCGGAACTCTTTTTTTTGATTTAAAGAGCGATTTTAAGGAAGAGTCGCCGTTGGATATTTCAATAGAGCGTTTTGGATCCAGGACTTTTTCTCACTGGTACAGCCTTATTAATCGGGATGCATCGATAGGCACTCCTGGAACGGAAGCCGGTTCAAATGATCACAGCGTGTTTATCACTCAAAAACTGGGAGATACTCATTTTGCGGTTGGGGGAACTGTGTTGGAAAATAATGGGCTCCCCGTCTGCTATGCAAAAGAACACTCCCGCCGTTCCGTTATCTCCTTGGGGAAAAACAGGGAAAAGAAAGTCCAGGTTGCTTTTGCAGTGACTTCACCTGAAACCGGCGACGCATTGGGGAAACTACAAAGCGCATTGCTGGCTGCACGGGAGACTGGCATGAACGCTTCCGGCAATGCAAATGAAGCAATATGGAAGTCCTTATGGATGCGTTCCTTTCTTGATTATGGCGACTTGTACCTGAGCAACCTTTGGCACCTCAGCATTTTTTATGCTATTACTTCGCAGGGCGGTAAATATCCCGGGCGGTTCAATAACGGTTTATGGACCTGGAGCAGGGATGTACAAAACTGGAACTTTTATTTTCACTGGAATCAGCAACAATTGTATTGGCCGTTAAATGCCGCGGGCTATCATTACCTGGTGGACCCGTACCTCGATTACCGCTTTGGATCTCTACCATATGCTGAGAAAGACGCCCGGGAATATTTTAAGTCCGATGGAGCTTTTATTTCTGACGTAGCTGACCGGCGCGGCCTTAATTCTACCCAGGAGTTGAGTAACCATACACCGGTTGCAGAAATTGCCCTTGATTTCTGGCGGCAATACCAATACACCGGCGATAAGAAATTTCTGAAGGAAAAAGCGCTGCCATTTATCATGGAAGCAGCGAAATTTTTTGTTTCACTTTTCGTAAAAGAAAGCGATGGCTTATACCATGCCCGGGAAGGTACGGGCTATGAAGGCTGGATAAAACTAAAGGACGGGCTCACGGAAATCGTTTATTGCCGTGTATTGCTTTCGGTGGCCATGGAGGCTTTAAAAGCGGCCGGTTCGCATGCCGGCGACACAAAAAAATGGAAAGAGATACTCGACCACCTCGCGCCGGTTCCTGTCGTAAAAGCGGGCAATGCCTGTATGGAACAGGATGGAACAGGCTATACGCTAAAAGCCGGATATTTTAAGGGAAATAAGGTCGCAACAGATAACATAACGGCTGCAGGTTGGGGAATTAAAGAGAACAAATGGCTAACGGTATATAATGCATCGGAGGATGGTAAATATTTCGGCTTAAAATTATTGGATGGCATATTCCCCGCCGTTGCCTCGTCGGCGGTTTTCCCCTCGAATTTTGTCGGATTGAGCCAAAGACAGCAGAACCCTGATCTGTTTGAGGCAGTCAGGTCTACGGCCACTTTATATTCGCCGGGCATAACCGGCTGGGATCCGGTTCCGATTGTGCTTGCCCGGCTGGGATTGGCAAATGAACTGGAAAAAGTACTTGGCGTTTTTCCTGAACGCTGGCAAATCTATTGTAACGGCTGGGGCCACTGGGGCCTTGAGGGTGAAATCAATAAGGATGCGGAATGGTTTTTTCGGACCAATAATGTAAAAGACGCGGATTCATCTGCGGGGGATAAAAAATTTCCTTTACCCATGTGGCCTTTCCGCCATATGTCCATGGAATCTATGTCAGTGCTTACAGCGGCCATGAACGAATCCCTGTTGCAAAGTCATGATGGGATTATCAGGGTTGCCCCTGCCATTACAAATACCAGGTCATGTCGGTTTACACTGCACGCCATAGGTGGCTTTGTTGTTTCTACCGAGGTAAAATCAGGAGTGATTCAATGGATTTATATTAAAAGCCTGCTGGGGAACCCTTGCCGGCTGGAAGTTCCATGGGAATCCGTAACGGTGTATTCCGGAACACAAAAACGAAGTCCTGTAATCAATAACAGGATTGCTGAAATAAAAACACATCCTGGTGAGACAGTGATGTTGGCGCCCGACGGGGTAGATATCTCATCATGGAAATCCGTTGTTGAAAAAGTTCCTGGAAATGATAATGTTCGTTACTCCGGATCCGGTAAAGCACAATTGGGGCTTCCCAGGATGTTTTAAATAATTATTGATGTTATGACCAACTCGTCCCATGAAATAAAAGAATGTGTTACCAGATCAATCAGTTTCAGGGCAACGGTTATTTGCATTACCCTCTTCACTTCTTTAACGGCTCTGGTTTTAACGAACCGAACCGGTAGTGTTGATCAGCATCCTGCTAAAGCGTACATTTCCTTTCGCGTCGGGCTCGGACAGTCACTTCCACCACAACGCTACCAGGCATTACTCGATTTGTTTGATAAATACAAAGGCGTTACGGATGATATCACCTTTTTTACAGCCGGAACGCATGCCCCGCTCCCCCTGGATGTATTTCAACAGCGCATGCTGATTTTTAAGGAACGGATGCAGCAAGCGAGAAAGAGAGGGTAT
>PLXD01000520.1 GCA_003151295.1 Chitinophagaceae bacterium
CAGATCGCCGATGACCTGAAAAGGAATAACGGGTTCATTCCCGGCATAAAGCCCGGTCAGCCTACGGCCGATTATATCGGAGCCGTCATGGACAAGATCACTTTACCGGGAGCCGTGCTGTTGGCTATTGTGGGTATTCTTCCCGGCTTCGCACAGAGACTGGGCATTCAACAGGGATTCGCGTCTTTCTTCGGTGGCACCTCCCTGCTGATCATGGTCGGAGTGATCCTGGATACCCTTCAGCAGATAGAGACCCAGTTGCTTATGCGCCAATATGATGGTTTAATGAAGAGCGGCAGGATCCAGGGGAGACAGTCCGTGACCAACCCGGTGATTTAAAGGGTCCCCAAAAATATATTGAAACCTGTCCCGAATTTGTTTCGGGACAGGTTTTTTTAAATACAAGGAATAAAGGGAGGAATATGATCTATTACAAAACGAAGCCTGAGATCGAGCTGATGCGAAATAGCGCGATGCTTGTAAGCCGCACGTTGACCGAGATGGCCAAGATCCTGCGGCCGGGTATAACGACCCTGGAATTGGATAAACTGATCGGAGCGTTTATCCGGGATAATGGGGCGATACCCTCTTTTCTCAATTACCGGGGATACCCTTTTAATTCCTGCACTTCCGTTAACGAAGTAGTCGTGCACGGTTTTCCAAATAAGAATGAATTGAAGGAAGGCGATATCATCTCCATCGATATTGGCGTCATAAAAGAAGGCTTTCATGGCGACCATGCCTATACCTTTGCGATTGGCGACCCAGGACCGGATGTAAAGCAGTTGATCCAAGCCACCAAGGAATCGTTGTATAAGGGGATCGAAAAGGCCGTAGCAGGCAACAGGGTGGGGGATATCTCATTTGCGATACAGGAGCATACGGAGAAAAAATATGGATTTGGGGTGGTTAGGGAATTGGTGGGACATGGTCTGGGAAGGCAGTTGCATGAGGATCCCCAGGTGCCGAACTACGGCAGGCGGGGTAGTGGGCAGAAGATGAAGGAAGGGCTGGTGCTGGCCATCGAGCCCATGATCAATTTAGGGAAAAGAGAGGTCTACACAGAGAGCGACGGATGGACCGTAAGGACCGTTGACCATAAAGTTTCCGTGCATTTCGAGCATGACGTATGCGTCCAGAAAAACAAGGCAGATATCCTCTCGGACTATTCTATCATTGAGGCTGCTGAAAAGGCCAATCCCAATCTCTTTTCCGGGAATTGAGCAGCCAGGGAAAAATACTACTGGTGATCGGGGGCGGCGCAGCCGGTTTGTTCTGCGCAGTGAATGCCGCCCGTCTCAATCCCACGCTAAAAGTCATTGTTGCCGAGAAATCGGGAAAGCTGCTCGCAAAGGTGCGCGTAAGTGGCGGCGGTCGCTGCAACCTGACCCATGCCTCCCCGAGTATTGCGGATATGGCAAAGAACTATCCCCGGGGTGCCAATTTTGTTAAAAAGACATTCCACCGGTTTTCTATGACCGATACTATCGAATGGGTCGAACAGCGGGGCGTACCGCTTAATACAGAAGAAGATGGGCGCATGTTCCCCCTGGCCAATACTTCCCAGGCCGTCATCGATTGCCTGATGCGGGAAGTTAACAAATATAGTGTGGAGATCCGCATGAACCGTAAGGTTAAGGACGTGAAACAGGTAACGAATGTTGGTGAAAAGGGGGATGTGTTTGATCCGAAAGCGGGTCTGTCTAAGATGCAGGTAAGCTTCTCCAATGGCGAACGGCTCGAAGCCGATTATATTTGTATTGCCTGCGGCGGATATCCCAAAATGTCTATGTTCGACTGGCTGCAGCGCTTGGGGCACACTATAGAAGAGCCGGTTCCCTCCCTGTTCACCTTCAACATGCCCGGCCATTCCCTTAATCAGCTGATGGGCGTCAGCGTTGCCGATGCACAGGTCAAGGTCACCGGGACAAAGCTCCTGGAAAGAGGCCCTGTCCTTATCACGCATTGGGGGCTGAGCGGTCCCGCTATCCTGCGTCTTTCGGCCTGGGGGGCAAGGGAGCTGGCAGCCTGTCAATATGAGTTTGCCATCCTGGTGAATTGGATACCCGCCTATAATGAACAGTCGGCAGCCCTGGAATTGCAAAGGCTGCGTTTTGAATTGGCGGCGCAGAAGGTTGTTACCCGAAACCCGTTTGGGCTCCCGGCCCGTCTTTGGGAATGGCTGGCCCTTGATGCCGGGATCGACGGGGGTCTGCGTTGGGCCGACCTGCCAATCGCCCGGCAAAACAAACTGGTCAGGAATCTTTGCGCACAAGCGTTCTCCATCAAAGGCAAGACGACCTTCAAAGAAGAGTTCGTTACGGCCGGTGGCGTCAGGCTATCGGAGATCGACCCAAATACCTTGCAGAGCCGGAAAATGCCCGGGCTGTTTTTTGCCGGCGAGATCCTGGATGTGGATGGGATCACGAGCGGCTATAATTTCCAGCATGCCTGGACCAGCGGATTCGTCGCCGCGACGGCGATTGCCGCCGGATCCCTATTAATAATCAATTAGTTGTGAATTTGTTGGATCATTTATCGCCCGGGATGCGCCTATGTGTTTTCCGGATTTTTCCGATTGACTAGTCAATCGATAAAATTCAAAAAAAGGGTATGTCATTCCCCTGATTTTTTTGTAAATTTGCAGTCCCGAATTTAAAAACCTTCGGGATATCATTTTATGTCTGAAAACAATATTGTTAACTCAAACGCTGAATCACAGGAGTCTCCTGCGGTGGCAGAAGTTCCGGGGGCTGCGCAAGTGGCTGTAGCTGCTCATGCAGTACCGGAAGTTGCTACGGCAGAGCCTACAGCGACAAAAAAAGCACCTGTTGTGTATGTGCAGACCTCACATGATGATTTCGACTGGAGCATCGACAAGCGGAATGTTGCCGCTTACACGAAT
>PLXD01000374.1 GCA_003151295.1 Chitinophagaceae bacterium
TTATTGGTGTAAAATTCTATCGCCTCGATATTGTGTGTCTGGGCAAACTCAAAAGGCACTTTAAAATCGATGAACTTCTCGGCATTATCCCCTTTCACGGTAAAAGCCGAATCTATTTTCAACACCAGATCCGGTTTGCGATGATACGTAGTCAATTTTGCCAGCGCCTCCTTATTGCCCACCGGCTCCTTATAATTCCCTTTAGGCGCCTTTTCGTCGATCCACTGCAGAATCGTCTTTTTCTCCGCGTCGGTCAGAAAACGGGTATTGGCAAAATCGGTATAATGGATATCGGCCCTCCAGGGAGGCATGTAAGATTTCGTGATCACTTCTTTTATAAAAGACAACCGCTTCGTAATATCCTCGTAGCTCGTTAAAGGAAAAGGAGCGTCNNCCGTCCCCGGCCCTGTGACAGGCCACGCATTTATTTAAAAAGATCGGCTCGACTGTCTGGTAAGTCGCACTTTGACCGTATAAAGCCTGGAAACCGAAAAGCGACAGAAAAATAACGACAAGGGGTCTTTGCAGGATTCGCATCAGAACATCGGCATTTAGGACTCATTAATATTGATACTCAGTGATCATTTATAAAGCAGCCAATGGGCTTCATCTCTTTTACTTTGACGGGTTCCCTATTCAGATAGCCGGTAATGCCGTCCTCCAGGTAGTTTTCCGTGGCCTTGCTTCTTTGTTTCCCCAAGGCCACCACCCAATTGTCGATGGCGCCATGGTAGAGGATATTTCTTTCCCTGTCCAGCAGGAAGACCTCCGGTGTGATCCTTGCGCCGAGCGTCTTCACCAGGCTCTTTTGGGTATCCGAAAGCAAGAGGAACCGGATATTGTATTTTTCCCGGAACGCCCGGCAGTCCGCTAACGAAACGGCCTTACCGGGGAAAATACCGGCAATAGCCAGGTCTTTCCCAAACCGTGCCTGCAGCCTGTTCAGCACCAGGGAATAATTCTGACAAAGAGGACACTCGGGCGATAAAAAAACGACTGCAATCAGTTTTTTATGCAGGGCCGACAGTTTATAGGTTTGCCGATCCAGGGTCTGCAACCGGATCCGATCTATGGAAGAAACAGACTGGCTATTGGAAGAGTTGCCAGCAAGCTGCAAAAGAATAACCGGCAGCACCCGTAGGCCCCGAAGCCTTCGCGCCCATTGCCCCAACGAATAGATATTTTCCCCCTTTCGCATACCCTCAAATTTACAAAAACCAATTGGGGCTGTGCAAAAAATAAATTTTTTACACAGCCCCAAAAGAAATTTTTATTCCATATTTACCGGGATACTAGTCCACGGGATCGTTACCGGTTCTCTGCTATGGATTCGGTGAATCCCACCAGACCCTGCCGGTCATATCGGTGGGAGCGCCATAATTAAGATCCAACGCCATCGAGTCGATCGCATTCACCTCATTGGTATAGTTCAGATCTCCGAGAGAGGGGAAGTTCGCCGCATATCTCCTTGGCATCGCGGGATAAGCGCTCACGTCTTCGCTTGGCATGATTACACCCGTTGCACTAGGATAACCGGTCCTCTTGATCAACGCCCAGGCCTCATTGGCATTGACATAGTAGTTCAGGTATTCCTGGTCGCAGATCTGCTCGATCGCGTTGACCGGATCATAAGTGACACCGGGCTGCGCCAGGTAATTTGTAATCTCGCTCGGTTGCAGGGGTGTATAATCAGGCAAAAAAGTATTGAAACCCCAGGTATCGTAGTTCTGAAGAGACGCTGTGACGCCGCTATTGTACAATGTAGCCGCCGGAATGGGATCGCTGGTTAAATTCCTCGCCGCAAGTTCCGCACGCATCAGGCAGACGTCCGCATAAGTGATCACCGGGAACATATTCTTTCCGCCATTCGGTTTATTCAGGATATAGGTGGTAAGACCCGCCTGGATAACGGAAGGAAGGTTGATTGATTGTTTTGCTCCCATATAGCTGAAAGTGAGCGTTTGAAAATAATAGGCCTTGGACGGATCCGTGCTGGCAGCCGGGCTGGCATACTGTCCGCGGTAAGGCTGTCCATCCCATACAACCGTTGGTGGAATTGCACCTTGGGCCTGTGCCGAGTCGAATATATCCTGCGTACTGATACCGCTCTTCTGGTAGAAGATCCTGATACGCGGATCCATCGTCTTCCACATGAAATTCACGTGATTGAATTCCCCCGAATAGTTGCCCTGGTTGATCGGGTTGGAATTACCACCCTGGCCGAGCGTACTCGAGTATAGGATCCAATCATCGGCAATGGATGCAATCAGGCCCGTCTGTTCATTGATCACTTCGTTGGCAATGGCAGTCGTCTTAGCAGGATTCTGCTTCATCAGCCTCATTGCTATCTTTAAACGAAGGCTATTGGCAGCTTTGATCCAATGTACCGGATCTCCGCTGAAATAGATGTCCTGGGCGCCGGGAGATATCTGGTTGACGCTCGGTGACGATTCCAACACGGCTACCGCTGCTTTTAATTGTGCATCCAGCGTGTCGAACAGGATTTCCTGGGTCTGGTACAAAGGAGTGAACAAAGGAGGCGACGTATACCTGGCTTTAAAAGCCTGGGTATAAGGGATACTACCGTTGGCATCGGATGTATAAAAAGCATAATAAATCAGGGGGATCGTCGTGATAGCCCTCATATACTGGTATTGCGCATTTTTGGCAGCCGGCATATTGTCGATAATATGCAGCACATCCGCGAGGTTATACCCTACTCCCCCATAAAAAATTCCCCAACGATTATTGATATTTCCACCGGAAGTCGTGAAAGTAGCGAGATTACCCACCTGTATTACATAGGTCTGGGTCCAGGGCTTTATATCCCTTACAAAATCATAGAACACTTCAAAATCACTGCTATGGATGTTTAATTCACCGGGTGTCAGTTCCGTTGCCGGATCGATTGTCAGGACCGCATCGGGGTCGGTATTGAGGGCTGCAAATTTCGTCCGGCTGCACGATAATGAGGCAATCAGCAAAAACCCAAAGAAAGCATACCTGTATTTGAAATTTAGTACCGTATACATAATTCGTTTTTTAATGTTAAAATTGATTAGGGTCGATTAAAGGGTAGTGCCCAACATGAAACCAAAAGTCCTCACATAAGGAACCCCACCTTCTTCAAAGGCACTGACAGCTCCGGTATCATCCTGGTTTTCAGGATTGATATGGTTCGGTGCGCTGTTATACAGATATATCAGGTTTCTGCCGATCAAAGAGACCTTCAGATTGTTCAGCTTCATTTTATGGGCAAGGGAACCCGGCAGATCGTATCCAAGGGTTATCTGTCTCAGGGAGACCCATGAATTCGTGAAGGTGCCTGCCTCGCGGATCCCCGCGCTCCAGCTAAATTTCTTGACATAGTAGTCGGCCGCATTCACGGGGGTAACATATCCCAGCTTATAGGCCTGGTACCAGGTCATGCCGGATACATCATGTGAAACAAGGTCCGTACCGGTGCTTGTAGAACCCTGTTTGAATACGCCTTGAAAAGCGATGCCATCATTCCTCGGCGCCGTTCCCAATGGGAAACCCAGGTATTGGGAGTTAGCGTTCGTAGGAGTGAAAGTCAGACCGCCGTGCGCTGCATCTCTACCGGCCAGGGTACTCTTGATATTCCCATCCTGGCTTCCGTAGAAATAGGTGGTAGAGTATTCAAGTCCTCCAAAACGGGCATCCAGGAATATACCCAGGGAGAAACCCTTGTAGGTAAAAGTATTCTGTAAGCTACCCAGGAACCAGGGATTAATAGAACCCAGTGCAGGCTGTTGAGAAATAGGATCGGTACCGTAATTGACGGCCCTGACATAATANNATTGTTTCCCGAGCCATCTTTTGACTGGTAATGGGCATATCCATAAGAAGCAACCATCTCTCCATATTGGCCACCTTTCGAGGCCACCGTCTGGATTCCATCCTCGCCGTTCAGGCCGATGTAATTGACACCGAAGGGCAACGAAAGCACCGTATTGGTGTTATGGCTGTAAACAAACCGGGCATACCAGCTGAAATCCCTGGTTTGTACCGGCGTACCATTGACACTCAGCTCAATCCCCCTGTTACGCACCAATCCACCGTTCAGTAAGGCTGCGCCTACACCGGAAGTGGGAGGTACGGAGAACTGGATG
>PLXD01000212.1 GCA_003151295.1 Chitinophagaceae bacterium
ATTACCTGCGTGGCTTCGGCTACCAGGGTGGGGGAGGGCGGCAAGGATATAGCCGTTCCGCAGAAGAAATAGCCATCGGCGTAGACCTGAAGGAAGCTTTGACCGAACCGGGTTCCTGGACGATGAACATCGGCGGATTTGGCGAGACCTTGCCTTATCATGAGAACAAGATCACGCTCAATAAGAACAAGGCGGATAAATGGGGGTTGAATGTGCTTGACATCGACTGCGAACTGAAGGAAAATGAGCTGAAAATGCGCAAGGATATGCAGGATGATGCCGTTGAAATGCTGGAATCTACAGGGGTGAAGAATGTGAAAGGTCATGATAGCAATCCTTATCTCGGCCGGGGCATCCATGAGATGGGCACTGCGCGAATGGGTAAGGATTCTAAGACCTCGGTGCTTAACAGTTGGAACCAGGTCTGGGATGCGAAGAATGTTTTCGTCACCGATGGCGCCTTTATGGTCTCTGCCGCCTGTGTCAACCCCTCCCTGACTTATATGGCCATGACTGCCCGTGCCGCCGACCATGCCGTGAGCGAACTGAAGAAAGGGAATATTTAGTAGTGAATGGAAAGAAGATTTATTGAAATATAGAAGGTTATAAAAATATAGCGCAAATGCCTGGAGACTCTTTATTGGTAAATAACAAGTCCACAGCCCAAAATACCTATGATGCCATTGTCGTTGGCTCGGGAATCAGCGGCGGCTGGGCTGCCAAGGAATTAAGCGAAAAAGGGCTGAAAACCCTTGTGCTGGAGCGGGGAAGGGATGTAGTGCATATAAAAGATTATGGCGATACGACCAAAGATCCCTGGGATCTGCCTCACCGCAACAGTCATGACAGGAAAGATAAAGAGAACAGCCCCATACAGAGTAAGTGTTATGCGTATGATGAGGTTTCGGCGCATTTCTTTGTGAACGATAAGGAGAATCCCTATACACAGGTGAAGCCTTTCGACTGGATACGCGGGTACCATGTGGGAGGTCGCTCGCTCATGTGGGGTCGCCAGTGCTACCGATGGAGCGATCTCGATTTTGGGGCCAATGCCAGGGATGGCCATGGGGTGGATTGGCCTGTCCGCTATGCGGACATCCAGCCCTGGTATGATTATGTCGAGCCTTTTGTAGGTATCAATGGATCAATAGAGGGGATGCCCCAGTTGCCTGACAGTAAGTTCATGCCGGCCATTGAGATGAATTGCCTGGAGAAATATGTAGCGGAAGGGATCAATAAAGGGTTTACGGACGGCCGTAGGATGATCCATGGGCGCAGTGCCAACCATACCCATAAGATAGGGGACCGGGGTCCCTGCCAGTACCGGGATAAATGCCATCAGGGCTGTCCCTTCGGGGGGTATTTCAGCAGTAATTCGGCTACCCTGCCTGCGGCTATGAAAACGGGCAATATGACCCTCCGCCCCTATTCCATCGTGCTCGAAATACTCTATGATAAGGATAAGAAAAAAGCAAAGGGAGTAAGGATACTGGATTCGGAGACCGGGAAGACGGAAGAGTATTATGCAAAGATCGTCTTTTTGAATGCCTCAACGTTGGGGACCGCCTCCATCCTGCTGAACTCGGTATCGGATGCCTTCCCCAACGGGTTTGGAAATAGTAGCGGGCAGGTAGGGCATAACCTGATGGACCATCATTACGGAGTGGGGGCGAATGGAGACTACGACGGATTCCAGGATCAGTATTATTATGGCAGAAAGCCCAATGGGATCTATATACCGCGGTTCCGCAATATCAACGAGCAGACCAAACGTAGCGACTACGTACGAGGCTTTGGTTACCAGGGTGGAGCGGGACGGGGCCGTTCGGATTATGCAGAGGGTGTGGGCGTGCAGCTCAAGGAGCAGTTGATCGAGCCCGGAAACTGGGGCATGGGGATCGGTTCCTGGGGTGAGTGTCTGCCTTACTTTGAGAACAAGGCTACGCTGAACAAGGACAAAAAGGACAAATGGGGACTTCCTACCCTGGATATCGATTNNATGATGAACAGTGCGGCGGAGATGCTGGAAAAAGCGGGGCTCAAAAATATCAGCACGTATGACAGTGCGCCGGCGCCGGGTTTCTGCATCCATGAGATGGGTACGGCCCGCATGGGGAAGGATCCGAAGACCTCGGTGCTCAATAAGTGGAACCAGGTCCATGAATCGAAGAATGTGTTCATTACGGATGGCTCCTGTATGGCTTCTTCGGCCTGCCAGNNGCGGACTTCGCTGTGGGAGAGCTTAAAAAAGGAAACATTTAAAAACAAAAACTATGAACAGACGTGACGCATTATCCCGGGTGGCCCTGCTCTTAGGGGGCACTGTTGTGGGGGCAGAAGTCTTTCTTTCCGGTTGTTCCGCTCCGGACAAGAAATATGGCGCTTCGGCAGATCTGACGCCGGATGATACCGCTTTCCTGGACGAAGTGGCGGAAACGATCATCCCTGCGACCACTACGCCAGGTGCAAAAGATGCTAAGGTGGGTCAATTCATGGCTCGTATCGTGAAGGATTGTTATAGCGACGATGACCAAAAGATCTTCCTGGAGGGAATGGGCAAGCTGGATGCCGCCAGTAAGACGAAGAATGGAAAGTCTTTTCTGAGCAGCGACGCCACCCAAAGGCATGACCTGCTGACGGACCTCGATAAGGAGCAAAAGGAATATATGTCCAAGAAGAAGGACAGTGACCCCGCCCACTATTTCCGCATGATGAAGGAATTGACCCTCTGGGGCTATTTCTCTTCGGAGCCTGGCGCGACCAAGGCCCTGCGTTATGTGGCGGTACCGGGGAGGTATGAGGGCTGTATCCCTTATAAGAAAGGGGATAAGGCCTGGGCTACTTAGGGCCTTGCAGTCTTGTGTAGTCGGCGGGAATAAAATTACAACTATCTTCTTCAGACAAGGTCCTGGAAAAGGCCGCTGTTGGGACGTTCCTGATTTTATGGGCCTTGACCTTGTTCGCCTATTTTACCCTACCGGCCACTATTCCCATTCACTACAATGCTTCGGGGAGGGCCGATAATTATGGCAGCAAAGTGACCTTACTGTGTTTGCCGGTTTTAGGCACTTTCCTTTTTTGGGCTTTGACCTTTCTGAATAAGCATCCTGCCTTTTTTAATTATGTCAAAGGGATAACAGCAGGGAATGCCGAACGGCAGTTTAGATTAGCGACAAGAATAATTTCCTGCATGTTTCCGCTTATTTATTTAAATTTTTCCATAATATTTTGATTGTTACCACGTTATCTAAAGGTTATTCTCATAAAGAGTCAAAGCCTGATAGTTTAACATATTATGAATCTTCTGAATAAGATAATTGTTAATGCGGATGATTTTGGTTTTAGCCACATCGTCAATGAAGCCATTCTCCGGAGCTTTCAAAGATCCCTTATCACCAGCACTTCCCTGATGGCCAATATGTCCGGATTTGACGAGGCGGTCAGGCTGGCAAAAGAGCATCGTTTTTTCGACGGAAATGTGGGTATTCATCTCAATCTTACGCAAGGTTATCCCTTGTCGGAAGAGATCCGGCATTGCCGGCGTTTTTGCGATTCGTCCGGAGCCTNNAAAGGGCTATTTATACCGAGTTAAAAGCGCAGTTGGATAGGGTTATCGCAGCGGGCATACTGTCTTCCCACATAGATTCACATCACCATGTGCATACCGAATGGGCTATCGTGAAGCTGGTAGTCAAGCTGGGAAAGGAGTATGGCATACACAATATCCGCCTTACCCGGAATCTGGGGCGGCAAAATGGTTATTTGAAAAAAATATATAAGGGAGCGTTCAATCGATGGTATCTAAAGGGTTATGCCGGTATAAAGGGTACCGATTATTTCGGAGATATCGATGACTTTCGTTATTCCTTTGCCGACCGGCTTCCGGCTGGAAAATCTGTAGAGGTGATGGTCCATCCCCTTTTCGACGGGACGGGTGAATTAGTAGATTATGACCAGCAGGATTTGCAGAACAAGCTGAAGGGGCTTTTCGAGGGTTGCAATATTCTATCCTATAATGATCTTTAGAGACTATGAAAAAGCTAGCAGTCGTCATTACTCATCCTATCCAGTATAATGTACCCTGGCTTTTACGGCTGCGGGAGATGCATATACAGGTGAAGGTGTTTTATACGTGGGAACAGGCCGGTACGGGGAAAGTTTATGACCGGGGGTTTGGAAAAGAGATAGAATGGGATATCCCTTTGCTGGAAGGCTATGAATATACTTTTGTTAAAAATACGGCCTATCGTCCCGGGGTGAATCATTTTTGGGGGATCATTAATCCAGGGTTAATCGGGGAGATAGAGTCCTGGGAGCCTGACAGCTTATTGGTATTCGGCTGGAATTTTCATAGTCATCTTCAATGCCTGCGTTATTTTCATAATAAGATACCCGTTTATTTCCGTGGGGACTCGGTCCTGATCCATGAAAAGCGGGGATTGCGTAAGATCGCCCGTAGATTATTCCTTACCTGGGTCTACCGTCATGTAGATTATGCCTTATATGTGGGTAAGCACAACCAATCGTATTATTTAAAACATGGATTGCGGCCTTCGCAATTGGTTTTCTCTCCGCAAGCCATAGATATAGAGCGGTTCTCCTCGCCCGATGATCAATATAAAGCGCTTGCCGCTACCTGGAAAAAGGAATTGGGCATTCCCTCCTCTCACTTAACGATACTGTTCGCAGGAAAAGTGACGAAAGTGAAGAACCCGGGATTCGTCCTGCAATTGGCGGAAAAATGCAAGGACCTGCCTATAAGTTTTATCATGGTTGGAAACGGCAAACTGAAGGAATCGATGAAAAGACGTTCCGCCGGCAATGAGCGGATCATTTTTCTTGATTTTCAGAATCAAAAGATGATGCCGGTCGTATACCGCCTGGGAGATGTTTTCATCATGCCATCATTAAGTGAGACATGGGGGATGGGGATCAATGAGGCGATGGCCTGCGGTATGCCGGTGATGGCATCTGAAAAGGTCGGATGTGCGGCCGATCTCGTGCTGGAGAACAAGACAGGAATTAGTTTCGGGTTTCACGAAATCAACAAATGTAAGGAGTTTNNTATCCATGAAATGGGAATGAATTCGAAATCGATGATCCAGTTGTTTTCCTTTACCTATATCCTCAAAAGTATTTCCCGATTGCTGAATACTACTTCGGGCAAAAAATACAAGGTGGTTCCCCGTCCCCAGGACGAACTTGCCGGCGCTGTCTTGTAATGCAGGAGCCGGATTCTTCCAATCTACTACTTAAACGATCCATAATATTGGCATCCAAGCATTATGTGAATTGGAAAATGTGTAATTTGAGCCGGTTTTCATATGTTTCAAATCGCTCCTTATATCTGGTATGCCCTGTTATCGGCATTGTTCGCTGCACTGACGGCGCTTTTTGCTAAAATGGGATTGAAGCAGGTCAATTCCGACCTGGCTACGGCAATCCGCACGGCCATCATTCTGTTAATCACCTGGGGAATCGTGCTATTTAAGGGCTCTTTCCGGGAAATACCTGCGCTTTCAAAAAACACTTGGCTCTTCCTTACCCTCTCTGCTTTCGCGACCGGTCTCTCCTGGTTGTTCTATTACAAAGCTCTTCAAATCGGAAGGGTCACGCAAGTCACCGCCATCGATAAGGGGAGCATCGTGTTCACGATCTTGCTGGCCGCTCTTTTTCTCGGCGAGACCATTACACCGCGAATTGCATTGGGGGTCGTATTGATCTTCGGGGGCATGCTGGTGATGATCTGGAAATAGCAAAAAGCCCGCCCGTTACCAGGCAGGCTTTTTGGGGGATCAGCAATCCTATTTCTTAGGATTGGAATTGCCTTTCATCGAATGCTTTTTGGCAGCTTCATCTGAATGTTGACTGGCGTTAGCCTGATGGCCCCTTGCAGTTTGTGCATGGGATGATTCCTCTCCTTCGTTTCCTTCCTGATTTGCTTTATGAGCTTTCTTCAGGGATTCTGCCGCAGCTTCATGATGTTTGGCTGCTTCTTCGTGATGATTGTGTTTCATATAAATGTATTTTAGGTATATAATTCAATTTCTATGCCCCGGCGTAAAAAATAATGTTAAATGAAGGCCATATAATCGGACTGAGCTATCTTGGGATATAATATGAGGATCTATGGCAAACGGATATTTGACGGTACATTTATTGATAAAGGGAAAGGTGCAGGGCGTTTTTTACAGGGATACTGCGAAAACCACTGCTAAGCAACTGGGTGTGACCGGCTGGGTAAGAAATACCCCGGATGGTCACGTAGAGGCCCTGGTTACCGGTGGCGAATAGGAGTTGTCCGGGTTTATCGAATGGGCCCGCAGGGG
>PLXD01000280.1 GCA_003151295.1 Chitinophagaceae bacterium
GGGGCGGAGGTCGCCGTGGTGGGATTGGAAGCCGACCGGCATCGTCTTGCTATTGCCGCGCAATATGGCTGCGAAGCCATCGTCGGTGATGCCAGCGATTGGGCCATGAGACGTGACGGATTGGGCGCAGACAGTATCATTGATGCAGCCGGGGCGAGTGCTACGCTGAAGATCGCCATGCAACTGGTCCGTCCCAACGGGCATATCGTAAAGGTAGGCTGGGGCCCGCAACCGCTGGGATTTTCACTGGACCCACTGGTACAGAAGAATGTGAGCTTGCAGGGTAGTTTTAGTCATAACTGGCCTATATGGGAACGTGTCATCGCCCTGCTCGCCAGCGGGCAGCTGGATGTGAGACCCATCATCGGCGGGGTATGGCCTATTACCGAATGGCATGAGGCGTTTGAAAAAATGCACCGGGGGGAAGTGGTCAAAAGCGTACTCAGACCGTTATAAGATAAGGCTCCTGATTTTATAAGGATGCCCGTATCTGTATAGGATTTTAAATTTTAATTATGCGATTGCAAAATAAAGTGATCATCGTTTCGGGCAGCACGACCGGCATCGGCAAAGCGATCGCAAAGCGATGTGTGCAGGAAGGCGCCCGGGTAGTCCTCCATGGTCTTGAAAAGGACTGGGGAGCCGATACCCTTGCCGAGTTGGGAGAGGGCAACGCGATCCTGCATATTGAGGATATCACCTCCGAAGACGCCCCGCAACATCTTGTAGAGAAGGCTTTGCACGCTTTTGGAAAGCTGGATGCCATTGTAAACAATGCTGCCTGGGTCGTCTCCTCGAATATCCAGACGACGGACCTGGCATTCTTTCGCCGCGTTTTAGAGATCAACACGATTGCCCCGTTTGCCCTTATCAGGGCGGCGCTGCCCCATCTTAGTGAGACCCGGGGTTGCGTCCTGAATATAGGCAGTGTCAATGCCTGGAGCGGAGAACCCAATCTATTGGCGTATAGCGTTTCGAAGGGAGCCCTGATGACCCTTACACGCAACCTGGGGGATACCCTTCACCGGGAGAATGGCGTAAGGGTCAACCAAATCAATCCCGGCTGGGTGCTGACCGAGACGGAAATGATCCGTAAGCGGGAGCATGGCCTGGCCGATGACTGGTATAAGTACCTCCCTGCCGTCTATGCCCCGGCAGGCCGTATCCTGTGGCCTTCGGAAATTGCGGCGGCCGCCATATATTGGCTGGCCGATGAGAGCGGACCGATCAGCGGCCAGGTGGTGGATCTCGAACAACATCCCTTCATCGGGCGTAATCCTCCAAAAGATACTTCTACGATTAAATAATTACCATCAATTAAATATGATGAATTAATTGCGATCAGATAATTACAATCAGATGATTACGATCAGTTTTTTTCGGTCAAAAATTCTTAAATAACCTTCTTTAAATATTTTTTATATGCCCCGTTTAGCCGTATTTCCCAAGGCTTTTATGCAGGCGCTTTGTAAAGATGGCTCCATGCGCGTTTCGGAATGGATAGAGCTGGCTGTAAAGCTGGATATCGAAGGACTCGAATGGTATGCCGGTTTCCTTGAAATGGCCGACGAATCCAATTGGCCCCTTTTCCGCCGGCAGGTCGAAGATCATGGAAAGTCGATTCCCATGGTTTGCTGTTCTCCCGATTTCACACACCCGGATGCCGCATTCCGGGAGAAGGAGATTGCAAAACAGAAAAAATGGATCGATATGACCCAAATCCTGGGCGGATCCTATTGCCGGGTACTCTCCGGGCAGCGCAGACCGGTCCTCTCCATGGAGGAGGGTGTAAAGCTGGCCGCCGATTGTATCGAAGCCTGCCTGCCCTATGCGCAGGACAGAGGCGTCACCCTGATCCTCGAAAATCACTACAAGGACGATTTCTGGGAATATCCCGAGTTTGCACAGAAGATGGATGTATTTTGCAACCTGGTGGATCGGATCCATCATCCCAATTTCGGGGTGAACTATGATCCCAGCAATACCTACCTGGCAGGAGAAGATCCGCTGGAGCTGTTGAAAAGGGTATCGGAACGCGTCGTGACTATGCATGCAAGCGACCGCTATCTCCTGGAAGGAACGCTCGANNGTCGTAAAGAGGAAGGAGGGGCTACCGGTTATGCCAAGCGCCTGAGTCACGGAGAGATCGGTAAGGGTCTCAACGATTATGACGCGATCTTTACCGAATTGAAGCGGGTCGGATTCGACGGTTGGATCAGCATCGAAGACGGAGTGGATGGAATGGCGCAGCTAGAACGCAGCGTGGCATTCCTGCACCTTAAGATAGCTAAATACTGGCCGCAAACTGAAATCCATACGATCTCATGAACGCCACCCATTTATATTCCTCCCAATGTTTTCTTGGCGAAAGCCCCTTTTGGCATGAAGGAAGGAAGAGTTGCTTCTGGGTAGATATCGAAGATCGCCGCCTTTTTGAATATTCCTGGCCTGCGGATCCCCTGCAGGGTTCAAATGCCTCGCATCCTCCTCCCATGGTCCGACAATGGCAATTCGACAAAAGGGTAACGTTGGTGCTCCGGGACAAACAGGACCGGCTCCTCTTGGGCATGGAGGGTGGGCTGGCGAAATTCGACCTGGATACGGGTCGTCTGGAATGGCTGATGGATATAGAAAAAGAGATGTATAAACACCGTTGCAACGACGGAGGTATTGACAGCGAGGGACGCTTATGGGTCGGAACTCTCCACATGGACTTTGCAGAAGGAGCTGGCTCCCTGTATTGTATAGACGAAGACTTGTTCCTGCAGAAAAAAATCGCTGGGGTCACTATTTCCAATGGCTTGGTCTGGTCTCCCGATAATACAAGGCTCTATTATATCGATAGCCCCCGCCGGAGGGTAGATTCTTTTGTTTTCGATCCGGTATCCGGCGCTATCCGGTTCGAGAAGGTCGCCGTTCAAATCCCGGAACATATGGGAGGACCCGATGGCATGGCCATTGATGAGGAAGGCATGCTCTGGGTAGCTCATTGGGGCGGCTTCGGCGTGTATCGCTGGAATCCCCTGACAGGGGAATTGCTGGACAGTGTCAAAGTCCCCGTGCCCAACGTGTCCTCTTGCGTTTTTGGCGGAGAAGAGCTGGATCACCTGATCATCAGCACGGCCCGGCAGGACCTCTCCGCGGAAGAGCTGGCCCGATACCCGCAGAGCGGGGATGTCTTCGTTGCCAGGCTTCCCGTAAAAGGCGCCCCGGTGTATTCCTGTAAATATTAATTGCAATAATCCCTAACTTCATGAATGATCCATTCTTTACCGTATGTATTGTTCTGTATGACTGCGGGTATCGGCCTGATCGTATTGCTGACGGCACGATTCAGGATCCCGGCCTTTTTCGCGCTATTATCCGTGGCGCTGCTCACAGGATTTCTATTGGGCATGCCTTTCCAGGATATTCTCAATGCTATAAAGGATGGGTTTGGTAATATTCTGCGTTCCCTGGGATTGATCATCGTATTGGGAACGACGCTGGGAGCGTTACTGGAATATAACGGTAACACCAGGGTATTGGCCATCTTCCTGCTTCGGGTGATCGGCGAAAGATACGCGGCCCTTGCCATGAGCGTTACCGGCTTTATCGTGGGACTGCCGATCTTTTGCGATTCCGGCTTTATCGTCCTGAGCGGCCTGAACCGTTCCATTGCAGGAAGGACGGGCATCTCTCCCATCATCATGAGCGTCTCGCTGGCAACGGGCCTGTATTCCGTGCATTGCCTCATCCCACCTCATCCGGGAGCGGCAGCAGCAGCCGGTCTGTACGGGGTCGATTTTGGAAAGCTGATATTGGCCGGGATGCTCGTAGCTGTTCCCGCCATGCTTGCAGGGCATGCATGGGCAAGATACGCGGGCAGGAAGTTCTCCAACGCAATAGCCGGCGAAGGATCCGCGCAAGTGAAGGGATCTATACAGGAACAAGGATCCGGAGAAGAGAAACGTTCCGGAGATCCTTCGTTCTTCGTTGCCTTCCTGCCGATAGGGGTTCCCATCGCGCTGATCGCAATGCGATCTTTTATAAGTCTTGGAAAAGCGGCAGGTAGTTTTCCGGCACAACTGCTCGATTTTTTAGGAGAACCGGTGATCGCTCTCTCGGTGGGTGTGTTGCTGGTATTTGCTAGCCGGAGGAAGTGGGCGAAGGAAACGATGACACACCTGCTAACGGAGGGAGCGGAAAAAGCGGGCGGTATCCTGGTGATCATCGGGGCAGGGGGCGCATTTGGCGCAGTATTGGCCGCAACCCATTTCGGGCAACAATTCGGAGGAATACCTGCACTTGGACGAATGGGCATCCTGTTTCCTTTTTTACTAAGCTTTCTATTGAAAACGGCACAGGGATCCTCCACAGTAGCCATTATCACGGCGGCCACCATTGTCCAGCCGCTGTTGCCGGTCCTGGGCATTCAGTCCGAGAGCGGGCGGTTGTTATGCCTGTTAAGCATGGGCGCGGGTTCTATGATGATCTCCCATGCCAACGACGCTTATTTCTGGGTCATCGCTAAATTCTCCGGACTGGAAATGCGGACGATGCTCAGCGTATATTCGTTGGCGAGTTTATTCATGGGACTGGCCGCATTCGGAATGGTTTGCATTTTTGACTGGCTGATCCGGTTTTAAGGAATCGTCTTAAAGCCATTCCTGTACGAGTCACTAGGGATTTCAGGACGAGTCAATAGTTTTAGCCGGACGAGTCAAGTTGCATCATAACCGGACACATACTATAATGAAGGTGGACACTTATAGGTTAGCATTAAAATCAAAATAGCTGACAATCAATGGTTTAAATTATTTGTATGCATTTTGCATGAATAAAACAAAATATAAGGATCATGATAAGAAGTTACCTCAAAACAGCTTTCAGAAGCCTTCTGAAAAATAAGGGCTTTACTGCAATAAATGTCTTAGGGCTCACGCTGGGACTGGCTAGCTGCCTGCTGATTATTTTTTATGTTTTTGATGAACTAGGCTATGACCGCTATAATGAAAAAGCCGACCGTATTTACCGCGTAAATGATGATATCAAATTCGGAGGCAATACAAACTCTTATGCTGTATCGCCCGCGCCTGCCGCCGCTGCATTAAAGATCGCTTTTCCCGAGATCGAACAGGTAGTACGATTCAGGAACAACGGTGGGTTCCAAGTTAAGATGGGCAATCAGAATATCCAGGAGTATATGGTGGTCTATGCCGACCCGTCCATTTTTGATGTTTTTACACTGCCAATGATCGACGGCAACCCCGCGAATGCTTTAACGGAACCGCATACCGTCGTGATAACCGAGCACACCGCTACAAAATATTTTAACAATACCAATGTAGTAGGGAAATTCCTGACTTTCAATGATACGGCGCTTTATAAAGTAACCGGTGTAATCAGAGACATACCCGCGCAATCGCATTTCAACTTTGATTTTTTTATATCGATGACCACATTGGATGAAAGTAAAGATATTAGCTGGTTTAACAACAATTTCAACACTTACCTGTTGCTCAAACCGAGCGCCGATTACAAAAAGCTGGAAAGTAAACTGCCTGGATTTTTAAGAACGCAGGCCGGCCCGCAATTGCAAAGCGTGCTGCATTTGACCTTTGATAAATTCGAGCAAAGCGGAAATTATTTCCGGCTTGGCCTCATCCCCCTTAAAAAGATACACCTTGAATCGAACATAGTAGCCGAACTGGGTGCTAACGGAAACATACAATACGTATACATCTTTTCAGCCATAGCCATATTGATACTGCTTATCGCCTGCGCTAACTTCATGAACCTTTCCACGGCCCGTTCTTCAAACAGGGCAAAAGAGGTGGGTGTCAGAAAAGTATTAGGATCGCAGCGAAAATCCCTCATCGCTCAATTCCTGACTGAATCAATGATGGTCACCCTTGTTGCTGCCATAATCGCCGTTTTTGCTTCCTGGGCGCTATTGCCTCTCTTTAACCAAATGTCGGGCAAGGAATTAACGATTACTCCCCGAATAATAGGATGGTTATTGCCCGTGTTATTGGGGATCATTATCATCATCGGCTGTCTTGCCGGTTTTTATCCTGCTTTTGTTCTTTCCGGTTTCCGGCCTGTCGAGGTACTTAAAGGCAGGATCGCTGCCGGCTTTAAGAATGGTCGATTACGTAGTTTCCTCGTGGTTTTTCAGTTTGCGATCTCTATTTTCTTAATCATAGGCACCCTGGTCATTTATAAGCAATTAAAATATATCCAAACCAAAGACCTCGGATACGATCGCGACCATGTACTTATAATACAGAATGTATGGACGCTTGGCAATAGGGCAAAATCTTTTAAACAGGCAGTTAAACAATTAGCGGGTGTTAAGAATGCCAGCCTTGCCGAGGCTTTGCCTACCTCGAATTATGGGGATGGCACCACCTTTTTTAAAGACCAGTTGCTCGATCAGAAAAGAGCACTGAACACGCAGATATGGGGCATAGATGAGGATTACATCAATACCCTTGGAATAAAGATGGCGAGCGGCAGAAATTTTTCGACCCAAATGCATACCGATTCTACGGGTTTGATTATAAACGAGACAGCTGCAAAGCTCCTGGGCTTTTCCGATCCGTTAAACCAAATGCTGTATAGACCCATAGACAATCTTGCCAAAACCCTGAAGGCCTATCATATTATCGGGGTAATGAAGGACTTTAATTTCAAGTCGCTGCGGGAGAATGTAACGCCTATGGTGTTTAATCTGGATCAAAGGAACGGGGCATTCAGCATGCGCGTTAATTCGGCCGATATCGCTGCCCTGCTGGCCCAGGTGAAAAGCAAATGGACGGAGCTTTCGCCCGGCCAGGAATTTAACTATTCTTTCATGGATGAAGACTTTGATGCGCTTTACCGCTCTGAGCAACGCATGGGTAAAATATTCATCTCCTTTACCTCATTGGCGATCATCATTGCCTGCTTGGGCCTGTTTGGCTTAGCAGCCTATGCCGCAGAGCAGCGCACCAAAGAAATCGGTATTAGAAAAGTGCTGGGGGCCGATACGTCGAGCATTGTGGGCCTGTTGTCAAAAGATTTCATGAAACTGGTGCTTATAGCCATCATTATTGCTTCGCCATTGGCGTGGCTGACTATGCAGAAATGGTTGCAGGGTTTTGCATACCGGGAAAATATTCAATGGTGGGTGGTGGCACTTGCCGGGTTTGCTGCAATTGTAATTGCCTTTCTAACGATATGCTTTCAATCCATAAAAGCAGCAATCGCCAACCCGGCGAAAAGCTTGAAAACCGAATGAGGCGGCGTTCAATAGCGTTCAATTTAAAAAGACAATCCCTTGCATAAAGCGCCGGTTGCACTTTAGCCAAAAATCCCCCTCACCTGCCCGCCATCGACGGAGATCGTCTGCCCGGTGATATATTTTGAGGAAGGACTCAGCAGCCATATTGCCAGGGATGCCAGGTCGGCGGCATCTCCTAAAAAGCCGACCGGTATCTGTTCCAAAGCCTGTTTCCTGACTGCCTCACGATCCATCTTCGTTTGTTCGACCTTCTTCTGGTATACCCGCTCGATGGAAGGCGTATTATGCGAACCCGGAGCGAGTATATTCAAGGTCACCCCGCTGGCAGCAATCTCCCGGGAGAGCGTCTTTACAAAGCCGGCAACGGCCACCCGGAAAGAATTGCTCAATACGAGGTTTTCCAGGGGTTGTTTTACTGAGGAGCTTTCTATATAGAGTATACGCCCATACCCGGCGCTCATCATCTTAGGCGCCAGGGATTGGGTGAGCTCCACTTTCCACCGGAGGATCTGACGGTAGGCTGTATCCCAGTCTTCCATTGACGTCTCCATCACCGTTTTTGCCGGGGGACCTCCTGCATTTACCAGGATGCCATGGATGCTCTCCTCCCGTGTCATGGCCAACAGCTTTTCGCGGGTATTGCTTTGCGTGATATCACCCGCCAGTATCCTGATCCGGTCAGGAGCTCCAGACTGCAAGTCTTTCAGTTTATCCTCGTTCCTTGCAATGGCTATGATGCGGGAGCCTTCGCCGGTGAGCGCCTCCGCGATGGCTTTTCCGAAGCCCGAACTGGCGCCGCACACAATGAATAATTGATCCCTGATTTTTAAGTCCATGATAAGAAATTAATAAGGCCCAAAATTACTATTTGTCGATGACAATGCCTGTATAAGCATCGAGTTGGGACAGGCTGAACCGAAGGGTTCCTTTTTCCCAGGTGAAGGGTAGGGGCCGTTTGCCGTCATCAGAGAGAGTGTATATTTTCGAAGGTTTGAAAACCGAGGGCAGCTCGAAATGAAGGGCATAGACCGGCAGCGGTTTGAAATAAGTATTTCCGCTGAAGCCGGTCAGATTGACCAGGTGCAGGATCAGGCCATCCGTATTGTTTGCGCCGTCATAGCCGGGATCAATCGTAACGGTTTTATTCGAATGACGCGTTTGGGTTGCCTCGTTCCTGCTATATTGACGGAGTATGCATTCTACCCTTTCCGGGGCATCGGTCTTCAGCATTCGACCTGACTCGGGATAAGCATAGTCTATGATATCCAGCAGGATGTTCCTGTGTTCCTTGTATCCCTGCAGGTAGTATAACTTCCCGATATTTTCCGGCAGGAGAATGCACTTTCCGTCCCCGTACTTTTTGACGCCTATCGCATAATAGCCCGAGGGAACATGACCTCCTACGATCTCGGGAGGACCGGGCCTGCCTTTGGTGAGGATGGGAAGAAATACGGAATCGGCCCCTGAAAGATCGTATTGCGCGAGATTGTATTTCCAGTAGACCATTTTTTGGAGGCTAAACCGTTTGAAAATCCTTTTGTTGCCCATGTCCAGGTAGTTGCCGCTACCCTCGTAATCGATCTTAACCGCTTTCGCGCCGAACAATTCCAGCAGGGTAGCGGGGTCATCGAAAAGGCTTCGGTTGGTAGCGATCAGGTTCGTGCCTTGTCTGCAGGCTTCCTTGAGCATAAGTATGGATTCCGCGCTGAGGTAAGTGATCTCCGGAAGAATAACAAGCCGGTAGGTCTTAATTTTATCCGCCCGATTAGCGATCTGTGCGTCTTCCACGATATCGAAGGGGATATGGGCCTCCTTTAGCATCAGGAGGATGCCCCGGTATTCCTGCATGGATCCGCCGGTCGGCCATGGACCCGGTGCGATCAGGGCTATTTTGGCAACAGAACTGTAATTGCCGAAATAGATTTCGAACCGCTTGTGAAAGGCATATACTTTTTTGATGATGTCGAAGTTCCTCTCATCCTCATAGCCCCGCAGGTCGCCGATCAGGCTCACATCGAGACCCGAACCATTGGCAATATTCTCATAGAGGCGGATGGACGTTTCTTCCGGCTCGACCGCATTATACCTCGATTGAAAGGATATCTGCTGAATACTACTGTTGCTGATGATATGGTGCGGATAGGAGTTGCCGGCGTTGCCTACATTGTCCGAGGCGGAATAGGGCCAGTAGGGCAGACTATTGGTTTGCGATTCATGGCGGATGATATCAACATATTTATCCGAATACGTACAGATAGCGATCTGCTTGTTTTTCCCCTTGACCAGTTCGAATAGCCTTTTCGACCAGTCATCCTGGGTAGCTTTTTTAAACGCTTCGTATTTTTTGTACAGGGGATCGTCTTTCTTTTCTTCCAGGGGCAGACGCTCTTCCTGGCTGAAGGCGGCGAATCGTTTCCGGTCAAATTCATTCTGATCGATACCGTAGTATTTCCCTTCATAGGCATTCCCGGTCTGGTAACCCGGCATATTCAGGAATATGCCGTCTATGGGGTACAGATCCATGACTTCCCCGATGATCCTGAATGCGCCATCCTGTACATAAGGAGCGTTGATGGTGACCGCATACATATTGGTATTGATGATCCGATCGCCTTTTGCGGAGAGATAGCACCAATCGGGATGCGCCTTGAAGATGGATTCGTGTACCCGGCTGAAGTCGAATCGTACGATCACACGAATGCCTCTGGCATGGCATTTCTCAATAACGTCCCCGAGCATGTGCTCCTTCATATAGGGGTTGGTATATTGAAAGGGAAGCCGCGTGGGATAAAATGCCATGATGCCCCCGGCATTGATGAGCAGGGTATTGGCCGAAAAATCCTGCAGATCCTTTACCAGGGAATCCGGATCGAGGGTAGCCGCTTCATAGTCGGGCAGGTTCACCTGTATGACGCGCAGGTTGTTCTTCTTCCACCAGCCATTGCTGTCGGGGAGCTCATGATCGGGAATTCCATTACCCGGGTAGGAGGCAGCCTGTTGCTGGGCACTTCCGGTGAACATTGAAAATAGCAGGTAGAAGAGAGTAGGCAGACAATGTTTATTCATCCGTTAATTTTTATCCGGGACAATTCCTGCGATCGCGGAAATATACCTTTAAATTTGGGCAGGATAAATGTAAATAATAAATTCAGTATATGGGATATAAAATCCTCTTTGGCAGGATCGTTTGCACGGGAATCCTGGTTTTCTTTTTTAGGAACGGAACGGAAGCGCAAAACGTAAATCTTTATGGCAATCTGACCGAGGCTTTGCAATCGGGCGGTCAATTGCGTGGTAAATCCGGCCCCAGGAATGTCAACTGGATACACAACGGTGCACGGTATTCGTATATCGCCAATAATGAAATTCACTCGATGGATCCTGCAACCGGGAAGGATGAGCTGGTCTTTTCCAATAGCGGACTCCATTTCCCGGGTTCGGATAAGCCTTTCACTTATGAATCGTTCCAATGGTCGCAGGATTCCAGGCACCTGGTATTTAAAACCAATTTCCGGCCTATTTACCGCCGGTCGGGAATCTCAGACTTCTATTTGTATGACCTGGATACCCGGCAGCTGAAGCAGGCCGCTAAGGATGCCCGTTCTGCCCAATTGTCCTTCGATGGCTCCATGGTCGGCATCGAAAGAGGCGGCAATATGTACGTATATAATTTTTCGAGCGGCGCCGAGACACGCCTCACCGACGATTCTACCGGAGAGAATGGGATATTCAACGGCCACTATGACTGGGTATATGAAGAGGAGTTCGGCCAGGCACAGGCCTGGAGCTGGTCGAAGGATAGTAAATACATGGCTTTCTGGCAATTCGATGAGAGCCGGGTCCCCGTTTTCCAGATGACCAATTTTGAAGGATTACATCCCGAACAGGTCAAGATCCCCATTCCGCAGCCGGGGGATCCGAACCCCGCGGTGAGGATCGGTGTGGTGGATACGCGGTCGGGGAAAAAAATCTGGCTTTCCCCCGATGAGACCGGCGACTTTTATATCCCAAGGATCTATTGGACAAGCAACCCCGATGAGCTGGCCCTGATGACCCTGAACCGGGCACAGAACCATATGAAATTATATTTTTTCAATGTCAGGACCGGTGAACACCATGTCGTCATGGAAGAGCAGAACAATACCTGGGTGGCTATCTTTAATTTTTATACCGACGTGAACGATATGATTTATTTCCCGGAGAAATCAAAGGATTTTTTCTGGGTCTCGGACCGAGCAGGCTATTATCATATCTACCATTACGGGTATGATGGAAAGCTCATTAACCCTGTTACGAAAGGTGCCTGGGATGTGATCAAAGTCGTTGGCATCAATCCGGATACGAAGTCCATCTATTACCTCTCGGCAGAGGATTCCCCCCTGGAACAGCAATTGTATGCTGTCGGCTATGACGGTGCAAAAAAGGAAAAGTTGTCCCGGGTGAAGGGCTATCACAATGTGAATATGTCTCCGGACACCCGGTATTATATCGATGAATACAGTAACATCAATACCCCCTGGCATGCAGGGCTTTATGATGCGCACGGCAAGATGCTGAAATTGTTGCAGGACAATCAGGCGGTGAGTGATTTTATAAAATTGCATTTCTATTCCCCCCCGGAGCTATTCCGCTTCAAGACATCCGATGGCGTAGACCTGGACGGCTATATGATCAAACCCTATCCTTTCGATCCGGCAAAAAAATACCCGGTGGTATTTACCATTTATGGAGGACCGGAATCGCATGAGGTCTTCGACCGGTTTTATACCAATGGCTGGCAACAGTGGCTGGCCCAGAACGGTTATATCGTCGTAGACGTGAACAACAGGGGGATCGCCAATTATGGCAGCGCATTTTTGAAAGTGGTGTATAAGCAGCTGGGAAAATGGGAAAGCCATGACTTCGTGGAAACGGCGCATTACTTATCGGGCCTTCCTTATGTCGATAGTACCCGTATGGCCATTATGGGAACGAGCTATGGCGGATATAGCACTACCTACACCCTGCTGACCCATCCGGGTGTATTTAAAGTGGGAATTGCCAATTCCCCCGTAACGGACTGGCGCCTATATGACGATATCTATACCGAGCGCTATATGGCTCCCCTTGCGGATAATCCCGAAGGATATAAAAATAGTGCGGATGGGTCCCATGCGGCTTCTCTCAGCGACCATTTGTTGTTGATCCACTCCATGAGCGATGACAATGTGCATCCGGCCCATACGATGCAGTTGCTGACAGCGCTTGCCAATGCAGGGAAGGACGTGGACCTGCGGATATATCCTCCCGGGGCACACGGCGCCGCCTATAACTTCCAAAGCTACCTGTTAATTTCAACAGTGAGTTTTCAATACCTGGAACGTTATCTGAAAGACAAAAATTAGGCGATGAATGAGTATTATTTGGAGGACGGGGTCTCTACATATAAAATCGCTTCATGAAACACCAATACAAACCCCTGCTTTTGCTCTCTTTGATGTTTCTGATGGTAGGGGCGTTGTTTTGCATGAACGATATCCTGTTGCCTTCGCTGATCACGCATTTCAGGTTGAACTACACGCAGGCGACCATGATCCAGTTCACGTTTTACCTGACCTATATTATTTTCCCCATTCCGATCGCCTGGATGATCCATAAATACGGGTATAAGACCAGCCTGCTGGTGGCGGTGCTTACCTGTGTGG